>CAYXFO010000631.1:0-2374 GCA_964464255.1 uncultured Pirellula sp. | reverse complement strand
GGTCAAGACATACGCCACCATCGGTCGCCAGTTAACCGTCAAAGAATTTAGCGAACCGGTGATCTACGTTGTAACGCTTGCCTCCAACGGCATTCTCACAGCGTTTGATGGCGAAACAGGTGAGGTTCTTTGGCAAACGTCGATGCCCTTCTCAGAGCTTCAGATGCTTGGCCCGGGCGTTTCGGACGATCACGTCGCCGTTGTCAATGGTAACCATTACTTCGTTATCAGCATGAAGGATGGCAATTTGATCTCGACGAGAACCCTGGAATATACACCCACCTCAAGCCCGATTCCGATTCGATCGAAAATCATGGTTCCGTCGGTCGGCGGTCGCGTGGTCGCCTATGACATCGACAAACCGTTGCTTACTCCTGTGATCCTGCGAGCCGGTCGAGATAACCTGAACGGCACTGCCCTGTCTGCCGATCACAGTTTCCTTGCGTGGAGCAGCCAGAAGAGTTTATTTTTGGCGAGTGACCAAAAGATTCCAACGATGTGGTCCAAAGTAAACGCAAATGACGATGTCCAGTCCCGGCCCGTACCCACGCCCAATGGTTTCTTGTTCGCGAGCAACAATGGAACCATCATTCACTCGTCGATGCAAAGAACGGGTACTTACCTTTGGCGAGCCAATGTCTCGATGCAAACCGGTCGTTCCCCCGTGGTTGGAAACGATCGCGTTTTCGTTGTTTCAGACGATGGTCAAGTGATGAGCTTGGATCTCCAAACAGGTAACCCACTTTGGAGCGCATCGACGAAGAATATCGACAGCGTACTGGGTGTGGGTAAGGAACATATCTACGCGAAAAACACCAGCGGCCTGTTGTTGAGCATTCGCATTTCCGACGGGAAGGTTGACGGTCGGACCACCACATTCATACCGAACGTCCTTCCCAACTCCGTTCATGACCGCTTTTTTGTGGTTACCCGAAATGGCCATTTGACTTGCTTGCGAGAAAAAGAGGCGGTTATGCCCACCCTGTGGATTCGTTACTCTGGCCAACCGGAATCAAAACCTAAGGAAACCAAGCCTTCCACAGCACCGGAGACTCCTGCTCCGCCACCCTCGGACGATGATCCATTCGGTTCAGACATCAAGCCTGGGGCCGGGGGCAACGACGGAAAAGACCCCTTCGATCCGTTCTAATCTCGATGCTATGTGCAATGCACGGGCTCAACCACAAATGAAATCTCTGGTTCGCAAGCTTCTCTTTGGCGGTTAGATGTCGCCTCGCTGCATGATAGGCTTTATGTCGGATTCGGATGAGTGCGAACAACGGAAACAAGGAGGCTTGCAGGGTGGCAACCAGTCAAAAACGCTATCGCAAAGATGACGGATCGGATGGCCCTTCGGATTCCGCAAGCATCCTGGATCGCTCACCGCCATACGATCTGACAGCTGAAAAGGCGGTGTTGGGTAGCATGTTGCTCAAGCCTGATCTGGCGAGCGACCTGTCGCTGATTCTGAAACATGATGATTTCTTTGATGACGCTCACCAAAAGCTGTACCGCAAGATGATCGAAATGATCGATTCGTCCCGCCGAATCGATGCGACCTTGCTAGTGCATGAGCTGAAAACGTCCAATGAATATGAGTTGGTTGGCGGTGCCGCGTATCTTGCGGAGCTTGCCAACGATGTCCCCAACATCGCTCACGCGGTCTACTACGCGGAGATCGTTCGGACCAAATCAACTCTACGTCGGTTGATCGATGTTTCATCCACGATTCTGCGCGATGCCTTTGACCCAACGACCGACCCCAAAGAACTGCTGGCTAGTGCCGAAGGGCGAATCCTCCAAGTTCAAGACGATCGCAGTTCGGGGCATGCCAAGACCGTCGATGATGTCCTCAAGGACTCGATGAAGCGAATCGATCTACGTCTCAATGGTCAGCAACTCTCCACGGGGGTACTGACCCACTTCACCGACTTTGACCACAAGACGGGGGGACTGCACAACGGCGAGTTGATTATTCTCGCGGCGCGCCCGAGTATGGGAAAAACCGCATTCGCCATGAACATCGCCGAACATGTTTCGATGAAGGAGAAGGCGCCCGTGCTATTCGTCAGTCTCGAAATGAATGCCATCGAATTGGTTGACCGATTGCTCTGTTCCGTTTCCAAGGTCAACGGTTCTCGCATGCGTGTCGGCACAATTACGCATGAGGAGCACAAACGTTTGTTGTCCAACGCCGCCGAAATCAGCTTGTCCCCCCTCTACATTGATGATTCCCCGAGTCGTACTGTCAGCGAAGTCGCCGCAGTGGCACGCCGCATTTCCAAACAGGAAAGGAATAAAGGAGGGCGGCCCCTCGGCTTGATCGTGATCGACTACCTTCAGCTTCTGGAACCTGACAACTCAAGGGATCCTC
>CAYXFO010000630.1:0-2375 GCA_964464255.1 uncultured Pirellula sp. | reverse complement strand
GTGGACAAGGCCCCAGAGGAGACTCAATCCTAGAGTTCGACTGGAGCGTAGGAGAAATCCTTGCCACGCTCGATAGACTCGGCCTCTCTGAGAACACACTCCTTGTCCTCTGCTCGGATAATGGTCCCGTCCTCGACGACGGCTACAAAGACCAGTCCGTGGAACTGCTCGGGGACCATCGCCCAGCCGGGCCCTATCAAGGTGGCAAATACAGCGTTTGGGAAGGAGGAACACGAACGCCATTTCTAGTCCGTTGGAAAGGACGAGTCCAACCAGGGGTCTCCGATCAAGTCGTGTGCACCATTGATTTGGCAGCGAGTTTCGCGAAGCTCGCTGGCGCATCGCTGCCCGATGATGGCTTTCTGGATAGCTTCAATCTACTTTCGGCCTTGCTGGGAGAACCAGAGGCTCGAGGTCGAGATCACTTGGTTCAGCAGGATAACGCAGGCAAACGCTTGGGGCTCCGCTCGGGGCCTTGGAAACTCGTACGTCAGCCACGCGGTGGGAATCGTCTTAAGGGGCAAGACGGAGGGACGATAGACTCTTTGTTCAATCTGACGGAGGATTCCAACGAGCAAAATGATCTTGCAAACTCCAACCCCGAGCAACTTCAGCGCCTGCGCGGAATCCTCGATCGCGCCCTACAATCTCGGTCCACTCGGAACCCATAGGAACATGTAGCGCACTGGGCGTTTTCGCGCCCGAAACGACCGCTGCTGGGCTCCGCCGCTGGTCGTCGGCTCGTGACGGTGAATTCATTCGTGGATTGCCGATTGCAACCCCCATATCCGCCACTCGTTTTTCTACGAGCGGTCTGCCTTCACGAACCAACGGTACGTGATGATCCTGCAAAGTGTGTGATTAAGCAGCTATCCGCGAACACTACATACCCAAAATCCCTAGTAGTGATCGGTGGAAAAAACATATCCACGCTTTCCGGCTTACTGCATCTTTCCAGCAATCTCAGTAAACCCATCGAATAATCGCAGTAGCTAATCTTCGGTACTCAACGGATCATCGTGAAATCCGATGGCGGGAAATGGTTCGGCAAGGTGTCCTCAAAACGATGGCCCCTGTGGGTACGGAAGATCGGTCATGAGACATGGGGATTCGGGAATCATTTCGTGAACCCAATCAATGCATGCACGCGATCCAGATCAGCCCTTTGATTCTTAGCACCCCAAAAACGACGTTTTCAGAAATCTGATCGAGAGCATCCGAAAGTCTTCGGGGATGAGAGGGGCGGCGAGTACAAAACACAAAGCTCGAAATCCCGCACGCCTCCGTTTCCGTCAACTCCTATCCGTGTGGAACCGATCGATTTGCGAAAATATTTACGCGAACCCAAATCATACGCGAGAGTCTTTCAAGCACCGAGAGACCGATGAAGGTCGCGAATCCAATCCGAGAAAAGCCTGTTCGGAAACAATAAAGTGTATTCCTCGCAATTTCTACTCCCAATTCGCGCAAGGTGCGATAACCACCAAGGGACAGCGTCTCGTGATTCGTTCCCCGTCGGTGGTTCTATCCCCGCCAGCCGACCCAAATACTGAGGTAGCACTCGACCAACCTAACACCCCCAAAGGTTAGCAAACCCGGTGTCTTCCTCGATAGCAGTACCGGGTTTTTTCGAAGTGTGATTTCCTTCACGGGCATGAAGTGTAGTGGCTTGCACAGGTCGTTTGGGGCGATCGAGAGCGGTTCGATTCCGACATGCCCGACTGTACCATTCAGGCTCAAGATCCAACCTCTCCGGGGTGATCTCGATGCAATGAATGCACATACAACGGGTAGAGGTGTATGCGGTAACACGCTTGCTTCGGGAGCAAGAGAATCTCGGTTCGAATCCGGGCTATCCGATTGGTTTGTAGTTGTAATGAAGAAGGTTCAACTAAGTCCGAAGTGTCTCAGAATAGGATCGGCTACTCAGTTCGTGAATCTGTTTTGCTTGTAAGTTTTCTTCGTTGTAAATCGCATCAGCAGGACTTCGCTCTGAAACTCAGTTTCGCGGAACATCCAGATAGCTTGGGATAACGAATCGTTGGTTGTTTTCAGGTCCAAGCGTCCAAATACAGAGCTTTCTTCTCCACCATTTCATCTCGTGTATTTTCATTGATCGATGCTGAGCCATTGCAACCTCATTGGTTCAGAAAAAACCCGCGAACTATTTCAGCTTTAGAAGCCTCTTGAATCCGACGTAACAAAGTTTCCAACAGGGAGTAAGATCATGCGACAGGACCGACTCGAGCATTCCTTTTTTCGCCGAAGAACTCACAGAGCATCTCTCATTCGAGCCGATGAGTAAGCGACGGCGCGGCTATCCCTCGGAGTCGAATGTCAAGCGGGGCGTCCGAATTGTCCACGGTGACAAATTG
>CAYXFO010000629.1:0-2376 GCA_964464255.1 uncultured Pirellula sp. | reverse complement strand
GCTCGACCTGTACGAAGATCAGGCGGCCCGGCCGGCGGTTGATCCGACGACGGGGTTTCTGTTTCGGCGGTCGATGGGCTGTCGCCGGCGAGAATCTCACGAGCGAGGATCCACAGATCGGAAACGATTTTTGCTTCTTGACGCTGCCGATTGTTCGCTCGGCGGCCCGGCGCGATGGGTTCGAGTTTGGCCAACTCCAGCAACTTCACGAGTTCCGGGGCGAGCATCTCTCCGTCGCAATCCTGCTCCATCATCCACAGGACTCGCACCAAATGGACCGACAAGTCATTGGGTTGTTTTTCGGTCAACAGTCGGATCCGATCGGTGATGATCTGCTTGGATTCTGGTTTCTTCGTTGTCATTCGGAGGACGTCGATCAATCCTGACTCGATCCGCTGTAGGGAGGCTCCCTTGAACGGAGGATACCGGACCAGCAAATCGACACTTTGCTTTTCGGGCAACAAGCGGTCGAGGGACTCCATCAATGAGCGATCGGTGATCGCATCCTTGGCCGACTTCGTCTTCTCTTGGATCTGTGATGTGATGTACTCCACGCTCCCGAAGAATCGACTTGCTTTCTGGAAGCCAGGGTCGTCTTCGATATTCCTCACCGCCAGGTAAGCATCGATGGGGTAATCCAAGGATGCGAACAGGCTGCTGGTTGAAATCGCTTGCTGGATACGTTGATACGCTTCGTATTCCACATTGCCATAGGAAACCGGTTGTGATTTATTCTCTCGCAGCCGCTGGTCGATTCGCTGTTTGACGTAGGCGCATTCCGCTGGGATCCTCTTCGCAATTTTCGCCAACGCGAAGATGGGGGTGTATTGAAGGTCTTGGCTGCCGGTCCTTGTGCTGCTGAGATCCGCCTTCTTGAGAAGCCGCAACGCGAGATCTTGAGAAGCTTCCGATTCGCTGAGTCGCTGACCCAGGAACCAGCAGGTATCGTCGGGGATCCCTTTCCAAGATGCTTCATCCGCGAGCATGGCTGCCAATTGCTTGCGTCCGTCCTCTTCCTTCGCGCCCGCCATATCGATCAAGGCCAACATCGCTGGACCGGCGCGCCACGTGGGAAATTGTTGAACTTTCTCTTCGATGGCCTTCTTGAGGTCTTCGGACCGCGTTGGATTGGATTGGACCATTTGCAACAGACTCGTAAACACGAGTGTTACTTCGCCACCTTGACGGTATCCCGTGATATCATCCAGCCCGACCCACGGTCCAGCCGCAGCGATAGACTGCGAGGGAGGAAGTACACTTCGTTTTACCAAGGCGTAGATCCGCTCGTTGTTCACCAATTCCGTTTGGTCTACCAGGTTGGAAATGAGGTAGTTGCGGTTCGATGCGTTCGCTTCGAAGAGTCGTTCGATCAGAGGAATGAAGAGTTCCGCGCTTTCGGGTTCCTCGCGGATGCTGTTGCTGACGAGGTTCATCAATTCCCAAGGGTTGCGAAATCGCTTCATGTCGATGGTCTGGCACTTTGCGATGAATTCCTTCTTTCGCTTGGCCTGCGAGAAGGCTCTGGAGACTTCATAGAAATTGTCGGAAAGCCAGCCCGGTTGCGCGTCGAATAAAACGAGATACTGGTCGCATGCTTCACTGAATTTATTCCTGGCCATGAGATTGGTTGCGAGATTCCAACGCAGAATCGAAGAGTCTGGTCGCAATGCGATCGCTTGAGCCAAGTACTCGTCGGCTTTCTCGTTTTGGTTTGCAGCCTTGGAATACTCGATGAGTTGCTCCAGGGTGTAAATCGAATCGGGGGACTTCGCTAATTTTTCCTGGAGGGAATCGATCAACTTTTTCAGAGTGCCCGAGGTAGCGAGTTGGGCGAGGGCAGCGGCTCTCTCCGACGAACTGCTGTTTTGGGCATAGCGTGGGCTACGTGACCGGCCACTGTTTTGTGAGGCCGCGTAGGGGGAAGTTGTTCGCCGAAGAATCGCGAGGGCCGCTTGATTGGCACTCTCCGTTTTTCCTTGCGATTGATAGAGGTTCATCAAGCTTGCTTGGCTGCCTGGCTGGCGCGCCGACGTCTTTTCCAAACGGGCCAGCAACGCATCGGCCTGGACATCCATCCCGAGTCGTTTCAGTTGGGGAAGCAATTGCATTTGGGCGTCGCTGGTCAATCGCAATCCAAACAGCCGCTCCGCCGATTGCTTGGCCCGGTCGATGTCTCCGATTCGCTCTGCAATTCGCAATGCGCTAGTTTCGCGTCGAATCAGGTTGTTTTGGTCGCGAGGCGTGATTTGGTCGATGATCTTTAACGCCTCTTCGAACTCCTCGCGGGATTCCAACAACGAGGCCCATCGAAACTGCATTCGAGGTTCGTTGGGATGCGCCTCGATGATTTTCGTGACGATCTGCATGGCCTCATCT
>CAYXFO010000628.1:0-2382 GCA_964464255.1 uncultured Pirellula sp. | reverse complement strand
GCGATCAGCAACCCGGCAACGGTGGTGACCAGGGCGGAATAGATCCCAGAGGCGAGAGCTCCCGCCCCGGCCGTTCCCTGGGACAAGGCTACCTCGCGGAACGCCACAATCATCCCCGCCACCGTCCCCAACAGCCCAAGCATCGGGGCCAAATTCCCGATCAACGATAGATACTCCAGCTTTCGATAGAGCCTCGCCGCCTGCTCGGAGAGGGAATCCTCCAGTGCTTTTTCAACCGCTGGCCACCCGAATTCGATCTCGGCAATGCCGCTTGCCAATACAAACGAAAGGGGGCAAGGATGATCGCGACACGCTTGATCTGCATCCTTGAGCTTGCCCTGTGCCAACAACTGCCGCACGTTTTCGATCAAGTCATTGGGGACGAGATCTTTTCGCCTAAGCCCGAGGGTTTGATCGACGATCAAGTAGACCGCGACGATGGACAGCAGAATCAGCACGATCATGATGCCGATTCCCAGCGGACCTCCACTGAAAACAATCTCGAAGAAGGTGTCGTCGGCTGCGTTGTTGACGGGAGGAGTATTGGCTTGCGGCATGTACAACAGTTCCCTATCAACGATTCTTTTTATCAACGATTCTTTTTGTTCGAAGACTTGTCGGTTTCGCGAGGATACCGAGCTCCGATCCGACCCGCTTGGTCCGTCGCGCCAGCAGTGCTACATGCAGCGATCGCACGCTCGATAGCTCGCGACTTTAGATGGTATCGATCTCCGTACAAGCTCGCAATGCGAAGCCATTCAGCGACCGCGAGTTCCCATGCTCCCGATTGCTCCAATCGATGCCCTAGCAACATGGTTGGACCCGCTTGCAACGCCAAGGGCATCGTATCTCGCAACGCAACCCACTTGCCGAAGTAAGTGGACTCGATCTCCGAAGGAGGTACGCCGCGCCAAAGCTGCGCCTGGGCGTAGTTGGAAACCAAGGAGGATTCATGGTTGCTCAATCGCTTGAGCATTTCGATGGCCAATCCATTTTGTTCGCTACCGACCAGCCAACTCGCACCCAACAACTGCATCTCTGGTTCCGATCTCTGCAACCACTCCGCCGCCGGTTCGCGCATCCCCTTGCCCGCCGTGAGCAGTTCATCGGACCACGGAAGCGGTATGACCGACAAAAGAACTTGAGGCGATGTGTCCTGAGCTAAATATCCGTACACTTTGCCAGCTACTTGCCATTGCCCCAGCGCACAAGCGGATTGCACCATCTCGGCAACAATCAATCGCTGTTGCCAACGCGGGACCGATGGGGTTTTCAAGATCGACTGCCCTTCCGAGATCACTTCGGCGAATCGATGTTCCATGAAATGCCGGTGCACGTCGGCGAACGATTCCTCTTTCCAGCCTGGATCGATACCGATGACTTGATCGCCAGGAAACGTGGTGGGCCCCTTTGCATCCTTGCGGACCAAGACCAGTCGTGTTGGCTCCCATTCCACCAAAACGCCACGAAGTTCGATCGATCGGCCAGGTTCCCAGCTTTTGAGGCTCAGAGCCCCCGATCCGAGCCACTCCATCCGGCTCTCCGAACCCAGCTTGTCCAACGCTTGTTGGTAAAGATCCGATGCAGGCTCATCCTCCTGGGCGAACAACGTATCGCAGCAAAACCAAACCAAAGATACGCAACTAATGATCGATAGCCATGAGATCCCGATACACGCGAGGTTTACGAACCCGATCCGCTGGGCAACAATGCTGACGGTGAAGTGCAACATGATGCTCCTCCCTTCCCCCAAACGCTCTCGGTCTATCCTATGCTTCATTTAATTACCTATCCCCATCCAACCCTCAGGTATCCTGCCAAGCCGATCGCAAGGGTCGATGCCCATTTGAAAAGCTTGGTGGGAGAAATGTTCGACATCATGTACGAACATCGCGGCGTGGGTCTGGCTGCAACGCAAGTGAATTTACCCATCCGTTTGTTCGTCGCCAATCCGAGCGGCGAGAAAGAAACCGGTCCGGAACTGGTTTTCATCAATCCCGTAATCCAAAGGGCGACCGGTTCGGCCGAGGCAGAAGAAGGGTGTTTGTCCCTGCCCGGGATCAATGCGACGGTCAAAAGAAATAAATCGGTCAAAATCAATGCCTATGGTATGGACGGCACGGAAATCAATGCAGAAATCGACGGATTTCTGGCTCGCATCATCCAGCATGAACTCGATCACCTCGATGGAGTCCTGTTCATTGACCGAGTTCCCGAACAGAACCGCATGCAGATACAGGACGAACTCAGCGGCTTTGAATCGACGTTCGAAATGAAGCGAAAGGCAGGTTTGATCGGCAGCGACGAGAAAATCTTTGAAGAACTCAAGGCTTGGGAATCGAAATACTGCTGATCCTTATCGCTTGTCGATCGGGACGATAT
>CAYXFO010000627.1:0-2396 GCA_964464255.1 uncultured Pirellula sp. | reverse complement strand
CCGCTCCTCCGGCAGGTCCGGACAATATCATTTCACGTCCCCATGCCAATGAAGCATCGACCAATCCGCCGGAACTGGTCATCACACGCAGCGAACGATCGTGCTCCTTCCCAATACTGAATTGCGAACCGATCCTTCTCAAATAGGAGCGAACCACAGGAGTCAGGTAAGCGTCGACGACCGTCGTCTCTCCGCGTGAGACCGCACGTATGACCGGCGCGATTTCGCTGCTGCAACATATCGTCTCAAAGCCGATGCGGCTTGCGATCTCTGCAACAGCCTTCTCATGATCCGGGTTGCGATAAGAATGGATCAAACAAATCGCCAGCGACCGATAGCCAGCGTTATAGGAACAAAGCAATTCCCTCTCTACCGAATCGATGTCGAGTGGACTCAAAATCTCGCCATGAGCATCGAGTCGCTCATCTACTTCGATAACCTGTTCATAAAGGGGCGCACGCTTGCGAACGGTCAACGCAAAAAGCTCGGGTCGTTCTTGATAAGCGATCTCGAGCAAATCGCGAAAGCCTCGTGTCGTCGCAAAGACCGTGGGAGCCCCAGATCGCGTGAGCAATGCATTGGTCCCGCGTGTGGTTCCCAACCGAACCGAAAGTGAAGGGAGGGAGTTCGTTAAAGGGATGCGAAGCAACCAATGGGCAGCCAGCACAGGCGCTTCGATACCGGGGTCAATTTCGTAGGATGCAACCTCAGCCATATCCTGCGGACTCAGCAACGGCTCATCGTTCAGCAAGGACTCATTGTTCAGCAGCAGCAGCGATCCTCGTTTCGCATCAAAGCCTTGGCACTGAGCGGTCCCCAACCTGCGCCCGATTCGGTCCAACAGATGAACCTTGGCACCGATCCAGAAAGCCTCCGGATCTTGCGTACGCATGGGATCGTTGAAGATGCGATCGCTTTCCCAAGCATGAATGCGGCCGGGAACACGACCGTGGCTTAGGACTTTTGTTCGCAGAAGAACACCCTGTGCGGTTCGCACAAAGCAATCGGTAAAAGTCCCGCCGATGTCGCACCAGACCTGTGCCAAGGGTGCTCCGATATTCCTTTCAGACTCCATCGTTCCGTATTCGGGTTTGTCCTAAAGATAGTGAGACCACAAGCCATCGCTGACAACCAGACCGCGACGCGTCAATCGTACCCGATCTCCATCCCGCTGCATCCAACCGGCTTCGACATGTTCCTCAATTTTCAATGCGATCGCATCGCGAGTCGATGCATCAGCCTCGATCGCTAACTCGTTCCAGTTCACTCCCGCCAATTGCCTCATGCCGAAAACGAAGCGTTCTCGGATCTTCTGGGATGGAGTCAAGATGTCCCGCTCCTCCACAGGAGACTCGCCCGCCTCGATCCTCCGCAAATAAGTCAGCGTACCGCGATGATTGACGCTCCGGACTTCCCCTAAAAACCGAGCGGCACTCGGACCAAAGGCCCACCAGGGAGAACCTCGCCAATATGTCTGATTGTGACGGCACAAATGACCGGGCCTTGCGAAGCTGGAAATCTCGTAATGCTCGAAACCGGCATCGGTCAGGATATCGATTCCTTGAGCATACATGTCCAGTTCATCGTCTTCCGAAACCGGGACCAATTCGTTGCGAGCTCGCAATCCCCAGAATCGGGCCCCCTTCTCATAGGTCAATCCATACGTCGAAAGATGATCCACTTCACAGGCGATTGCAGTAGCAAGATCTCGACGCCAGACATCGATCGATTCCCCCGGGGCTGCGAATATCAAGTCCAACGAAACCGATTCCATGAGCTGCTTCGCCAACTCGATCGCTCGCATCAATTGATCGGGCGAATGGTCCCGCTCAAGTGTTGCAAGCTTGCCTGGATCAAACGACTGGCCACCCAAACTGATGCGATTGACACCGAACGATTTCCACAACGCAAGCTTTTCCGCCGTGATGTCGATCGGGTTGGCTTCCATCGACCATTCCGGTGCATCTCCGTGCAGCGGCAACCATCGAGACAAGATAGCCAGAAATTGTTCTACGAGATTGAGGGGCAGGATGGATGGAGTTCCTCCACCGATAAACAGAGTCGAAACGGGACGCGGATCTTGAAGAATCGATAGCTCCGTCTTGAGTGCCGCCAGATAACGCGCGAACAGATCGCTTCGATTAGCGAGCAGCGAGAAATTGCAATATCCGCAACGATGGGCGCAGAACGGGACGTGGATATAAGCGGAGAGAGGGACCGGATCGGATTCTCTCCAGCCCCAATCGTTTTGGATGGCCATCGTTTGCATGCGTTGGATTGGAATCCAAGAGGGAAGGAATCACAATCCGAATTACAGGAACTCACGCAAACCCTTTGAAGTTGCGCATTACGACGTAATCCCAACCCGAAGCCCCTTGAGAAATACTCGTCTCACC
>CAYXFO010000626.1:0-2402 GCA_964464255.1 uncultured Pirellula sp. | reverse complement strand
TCACCAGCGCGCTGTTCGGTGAACCTTTGGGATCACTGCGTGCTGAGCAAGCTCTTTTTCGAACCCGAGCATCTGCTGTTAGCGCTGGATGAAAATGATCAAGCGATCGGCTTCGTCCATTTCGGTCAGGGAATGCCGGGAGCCCGCTGGGGGACGGAAACACTCAGCGACCAGGATTCAAGATCTTCGTTTGGACTGATTCATGCGCTTTGCGTTGTACCTCATCCGGATGAAGATCGTATTGCACACCAATTGATCCTGCATGCGGTAGGTAGCATGCGACAACGTGGATTGCTTCAGTGCATGGCTGTCGGCTCGCTTACTTCCAGTATCTTCTACCTCGGCATCGCGGAAGGTGACAACCTGATGGGTGTCCTTAGCGACGATACGCGTACGAGTGCATGGCTGAAGAGAGTTGGATTTCAGAGCAACGCCGAAACGGAATGTTGGGACTTGTACTTGGATTCGTTTCGACCCCCAGTCGATCGACAGCAAATCGCGATA
Organism: uncultured Pirellula sp.; assembly: GCA_964464255.1. GTDB lineage: Bacteria > Planctomycetota > Planctomycetia > Pirellulales > Pirellulaceae > JBKCUI01. The sequence continues at coordinate 1,898 of CAYXFO010000626.1, read as the reverse complement.
CGAAGAACCTGTTCCATCAGCCGGATCTTGGAGGAATCGCATCCTAATTGGTGGGTTAGCACTGTTCTTGGCCATTGCGATCAATCCCGTTTTCATCTGCTAGCCCATGGACCAGAGCGAACGGAAATGGAGGTCCTCTTCTGGTCTCCGGACACAACGATTCGCGGGGTCGATTCAAACATCGCGAGAATGAGCGTTCCCCAGATCGCGACGGACGAAACCAATCGGGAACGGATGATATGTTTGATCGCGGAATCAGCAAGGCAGTTGCAACAAGAGAGAAAACGCATCATTCGCGTTATTGCTACGCAAGACGATGCTTCGATGCACATACTGTTCAATCGGCTCGGTTTTCGCATGGTGCGCAGCGGCTTCTCTATGGAGCTAGCTGCGGATCAGGAATTGCAAAGCGATCAGCCTGCGTAGCGAGTTCAGCCCGCGCCGCTCGCCCCCTCGATCGCCGGAGATGAAGGAGTGTTGTCGACTTTTTCCTCGACGGAAGCAGGTTCGGGCTTTTTCACTTTCCGGATGATACTGCCCAAGGATTTGCCGACGGTCTTGCGATCGATCACTGGTTTGGTGCCGTCTTCGTCGGCGTGAATCTCTTTGATCTCGTGACTGATGATCGTCAATGTTGTTTGCAAAAGGGTCACCACAAGCGGACCGACCAAGATGCCGATCGGTCCCAGGGCTTGAAGACCACCCAGGACGCTGAGCAATGCCAATAGGGGATGAAGTTGGCTTTGACCATGAAGAATCAATACCTTAATGAGGTTGTCGATCGTACCGACAACCAGAAAGCCCCAAGCAGCGAGCAATCCAGCGGCCATGAATCGCTCTTCATAGATTGCGAGATATAAACAAACAGGACCCCACACCAAGGTGGTGCCGAAAAACGGAATCAGAGCAAAGACGGTGGTCATCGCGGTAAGCATGACGAGCGATGGCATGCCGGCAAAGTAGTATCCCACACCCGCAGTCAGCCCTTGTGCGATCGCCGACAGGATGGTGGCCAGAACGATCGCTCGCGACGTGCGATCGAATTCAGCCAACAACTCCATCTCGTAACGATCATCGAGCGGACTCAAATTCATCAGCGCCTGAACCATGCCCGGTCCATCGCAGAGGAAGAAATAGAGGGACAGAGTCAAGATCGAGAAGCCGACAATCAGCTTGATGAGGAACGCCGCGGAGTCGCCGCCAAACGAAATCAATTTGGGACGCAGATACGAAACCGCGTTTTGAATCAGTTCTCGAACTTGCTCCGTCGATGGGTTGGCGAGATCCTTCATAAAGCCCAGGACTTTTCCGCCAAGGATGGTTTCTCGAACTTCTTGCCAAGTGCGAACCAATTGCCATGCGGTCTCTTCCAGTTTCGCGAGATTCCCTTCGTCGGAGCGGGTCAAATCGCTCAATACACGATCCATTTTGGCGGAAGAGAGAAGAGCGTTGAATCCTGAATCGAGAAACGAGGCTCGCGCTTCGTTGAGCCATTGCATCTGCGTTCCACTCAAGCCATCGATGTTGGTCGCGCCGAGTTTCCATTGTTCCTTTTCGCTTGCTAAGTCGGCTAGTCCGTCTGGATCATCCATCACAATGCCAATCCGTTGCCCCAAGCCTTTTAGGTGCTCGATATCTCTTGCAATGACTTCACGGATTTCCTGCTCTACGGAATCCTCCAAGCGTATACCCTTGTCCTTGCTCGACGCCTGCTCGATCCGATCGATGACCTTGTCTCTGGCGAATTCCCCCAGTTGCTTCGGGATGGATGCCAATTGATTGCGGATCTCGAGAATATCGCCTGCCAAACGTCCTTGGGAATCCGTAACGACCGTGTAGGAACTCGCTCCCGCAACCTGCTCTTGGATATCCTGGACCTTGGCCTGAACCGATTGCAG
>CAYXFO010000625.1:0-2403 GCA_964464255.1 uncultured Pirellula sp. | reverse complement strand
TGCATCGACAACGGAACGATTGGGAGCAAGCCGACAAGAGTTGGGAGCGACTCCTCGGACTGGCGACGGCCAAGACGGGTAGATCATCGAACATCCCGCAACCGCCAGGGCAAACGCAACTGCCAGCGCAAACGCAACCTGCGGAGCAAACGCAACCGTCCAAGCCGAATTTGGAGCCTCCATTGACGATCTCCCAGTTCCGGTTTGTCATGCGAGTCTACACGTTGGCTGCTTCGAGTGGTCGCACAGAGATCGCGCGAAAGGCGTTGGCGATGTCGCTCCGTGGCGGCTTGCCTGTCCCCGATCCGGACAACGACGAAAACAACTCGCGGTTTAGCAGTTTCGGAATGGGCAACCAAGGTTCGGCAGTTGACCCCATCGAAACGGAGGTGCAAGACTTGCTCCAAAAGGCATTCGCCGCTTGGAAAGGTTCGTCGGATACCCCCGCCGATTGTACGAGGCTTTGCATCTCATCACACTCCCAGACAATCGGCCGGATCAGATACGACTTTATATCAACGCCTCCGCGGTCCAAAGTGGCCGCGAAGAATCGCTGGCATCGTCTTTGGTCCGCTCTGCAGCCAAGGCTGGGAAACTCGACGAACTAAGAAGGGATGTAGAGGTCCGCGATACGAAGGCCAATAGCATCCTGGCGAAGAAAACTCTCTTAGCCTTGATCGCGATCGAATCGGAGGACATGACTGCATCGAAGACGCAACTCGAAGAACTCTCCCAACTATCGGAAAAATTCGTGAACGAATCCGCTCTTCCTACAATGGGCTTAGCCGCGTTGAGGGCGTTCGCCCAACCCGAGTTGAGACAAGCATCCGTGCCGATCATGACTCGCTTGGTAAAAAGCTCCCTGACAAGGGACCGGGAATCAGATGACGACTTTTCCTCAGATCTGAGGGAACAACCCCCGATGACGGACTTCGCCATGGGTTTCAATCGCTATCTGCTGAGCATCGGGGATTCCAAGTCGGTACAGGAAAACTTCGAAACCGCACTGCAGGCGCGCTCGCGCCTTTATCAACGCTACGGGGGAGGCGATTACGTCCGGGTCATCCAGCGAATGGATCTCGGAAAACTTGCTGAAAACGCGGTGCAGTTGGATCTCACCGACTACAGCCGTGAATTACTCGGACGACTCGCAGATATCCCCGAGCCAACCGAGAATTTCTACAGCGATGAAGCACACGGAGCAAATTTTCCCACGGAGTATTTGATCCGTTGGTATCGCACTCGACCCGCCGAGGAACGGTATCAAGCGTGGCTCGATTGGACGATGCCTAATGCTGAGCGATCGATGGTGCGAGCGATCATCTGCAACGCTGCTCCACCACTCGAAATCCCGAGCGTGTTCCTACAACACACTCACCGAGGCAAACTCATCGGAGAACAAAAGCTGAAATCCGGAGTCATCTCCAATCTCGCGGAATTGGTAAGCGCGGCATCGCAATGCAATCAGCTAGATGCACTTAAGCAGCAAGTTGAAACGCTCGATGCGAAGAGCGACCCTGCCGTGAAGATACTTCTCGACTTGATATCCATCCACCGGAAAAACGACGAAGAGGTCGCCAAATGTGTCTCGGATCGTATCGCCCAGTTCCAGGAATTTAAGGATAAACGTTCTCCAAACAACAGCTCCAACCTCCTTTTGAAAAAAGGACTAGAAAACGCGCTCATCTCTTGGGCGTGCAGCGAATTCGGCTACGACCGTGAAGTCAAACAGTTCCGAAATCTATCGAATGCTCCCACTCCGGCAAAAGCCGACTCAGTTCGCGACGATACACATTGGTTGTACGACGATCAGGAAATCCCATCCGAGCGATCTCCCAGTATGTACGCCGAGTACGATTTTGTGACCTCCACGATGTATGGCACGCGCAACTTGTGGTGGCCCTATCCTCTCCTTGGCGACTTCTCCATTTCATGGGACTGCCCGACAGGCGATTCGATCTTTGAATACGAGGGAGTTCGCATCAATACACAGACTGGCGGTTTGTTCGACTCCAGTGGCCTAAGGACTTCTGTCCCGCTTGTGCGAACTTTATCGAACAACCCGCGGGCCGAAATACAAGTCGCTGGCAATCAGGTGACTTTCAAGATCGATGGCCAACCGATCACAACCGAATCGACGTGGGGAACGTCGCCGTGGCTGGCCCTCTGTGGCAGGGGATCCGGCAACCAATGGCGAAATCTCCGTATCGACGGCAATCCATCGATACCCTCGGAGGTGCCACTCATCGCAAGCAACACCATGGATGGATGGAGTTCGAGGGGATTTCGCGAAGAGCAAAATCGACCGCGACTCAACGCGGTCCGGAGCAAGATCGAAGAGAAAAATCGCATGGAAAGTGCTCGTTACGATAGAAAACCGGATGCCAAGCCGATTGCTTGGAC
>CAYXFO010000624.1:1128-2404 GCA_964464255.1 uncultured Pirellula sp. | reverse complement strand
CCTGCATGATGCAGCAGACGTTGATCGACCAAGCCAAGCGAACAGCGAGCGAGCAATGCGGAACCCCGGTCCAAAACATGTTGGTCTCTGCGACGCATACGCATTCGGCCCCGGCTGCGATGGGATGCCTAGGTACACGACAGGATGAAGCCTATGCCGCGATGCTCCCTGGGAAGATTGCGGAAGCAATCGTGGCTGCGCATGGTCGCTTGCAGCCAGCAAGGATCGGATGGGGTTCGGTCGATGATTGGGAGCATACGCATAATCGTCGATGGGTTCGTCGCGAGGATCGAAAAGTGGTCGATCCGTTCGGAGAGGCGACCGGACGAGCCAATATGCACCCCGGTTACTTGAGTCCGGATGTGATCGGGCCATCGGGGCCGGTCGATCCGACGTTATCGGTGATTGCGATCCAATCGCTCGAAGGCAAACCGATCGCGGTCTATGCCAACTACTCCCAGCATTACTTCGGCGCTCCTGCGATCTCCGCAGATTACTATGGTCTGTTCTGCAAATACATCGCGGAGATGTTGGGGGAAAGCGGAGACGGCAACGGTCCCTTCGTTTGCGCGATCTCGCAAGGAACCAGCGGCGACCTGATGTGGATGGATTACGGCAGTCCAGCCAAGAACATCACGATGGCTCAGTATGCGGAAGCCGTCGCGCGCTATGCCGAGAAGGCGATCGACGGCATTCAGTACCAGCCGCACGCAGTCTTGGGTTGCGTAGAGCAGAATCTCAAATTGCGTTACCGTGTCCCGAGCGAATCGCGCCGCAAATGGGCCGAACCCATCGCAGCTCAAATCCAAGGAGAAGTTCCCAAATCGATTCAGGAAGTCTATGCCCGCGAAGCGCTGATCCTTCACGAACGGCAGTCGACCGAGGTCAAACTGCAATCGATCCGGATCGGCGATGTGACGATCGCTGCCCTGCCGAACGAAGTCTATGCATTGACCGGTCTAAAGTTGCGAGGCCGCTCTCCCGCATCGCATCACTTCAACGTCGAACTCGCCAACGGTGCCGAAGGTTATATCCCTCCGCCAGAGCAACATCAACTCGGAGGGTACACAACTTGGCCCGCGCGCACCGCCGGTTTGGAGGTTCCTGCGGAAACCAAAATCGTCGATGCTCTCGTCGAAGGACTCGAAAAAGTTACCGGTAAACCGCGACGTGTGATGAGCGATGAACATGGTCCCTATGCGCAGCAAGTACTATCGCTCAAGCCGATCGGTTACTGGCGACTTAATGATGAGGATGGACTCGTTGCGCGCAATGC
>CAYXFO010000624.1:0-1118 GCA_964464255.1 uncultured Pirellula sp. | reverse complement strand
CAATGCAGTGGAGGGGGGTGCCGAAGGGAATCTAGTAGGAAGTTATGCATGGTATCTGCCGGGCGTTGGTAGCGGCACAGGCATCGGCGACGGCCAGTCGCTTCGTTCTTCGAATTTCTCCGGTCCTTTGCAAATCAATCGCTCCGTGCATTTGGTCGATGGATTGTTCTTTGCAAATGTCGAAGGGGTTGGAGAGCAGTATTCGCTCTCGTATTGGTTTTGGCTGGGGGAAAAAAGTGGAGCCAGTCCACGCACGGGCATATTGAGTAGCGGCCCGCAAGGAGAAAAACTCATTGCCGAACAAGATGCCGAGCATCGTGTGCGCCTCAAGCTAGAGTTGCCCGTCCCGTTGGGTGAGCAACCACGAACGCGATCTGGCCAGGCTGCTTTCGACGCCGATCGCTGGAATCATGTTGTCATGACCCGAGCCGGTAAGCGAGTTCGAGTCTTCGTCAACAGTCAACCGCAAGAGGATCTCACCGTCGATGATGCGCCGCTGTTGACTTCGATTCTGCAGTGCGGAGTCAAAATACAAGGCAAGCTCGATGAGATTGCTCTTTTTGGCGATGCATTGAAGGAGACCGATATCGATACTCTGTGGAAAGTCTCTGGAGTCGACGATACGCAAGGGAGTACCACAGCCGAGGTGTCGCCGCGCATGCGACCGCTTGATCCGGAACAAGCCAAGCGGTCGATTCACGTTCCACCCGGTTACCGCGTTGAATTGGTTGCTTCGGAACCTGACGTCATCGATCCCGTCGCACTGGATTGGGATATGCAGGGTCGATTGTGGGTGGTTGAAATGGCCGATTATCCGCTCGGAATCGATGGCCAAGGTAAACCCGGTGGTCGTATTCGTGTCTTGGAGGATCGCGATCGAGATGGAATCTACGAAAAGAGCACTTTGTTCGCCGAGGACCTTAGTTTCCCGACTGGGATTCTCTGTTATCGCGATGGTGTGATCGTCACTGCGGCTCCGAAGATGTGGTTCCTGAAAGACACCGATGGCGATCTGCAAGCCGATCACACGGAAGTCTTGTTCGAGGGTTTCAACGAAGGAAATCAGCAATTGCGCCTCAATCATCCGCGTTTTGGGATCGACGGTTGGGTGTACTGCG
>CAYXFO010000623.1:0-2421 GCA_964464255.1 uncultured Pirellula sp. | reverse complement strand
TTCCTGCACGCTTCGAATGTCTGCTCCGCGATCGAGCAGGTGAGTCGCAAAACTGTGCCGGAGCGTGTGAGGCGTGATGCGGGAATCAAGTTGGGATTGTCGAATGTACTTCTCAAGCATCCGAGCGACGCTGCGCGTTGTCAGTCTACCTCCGAATTTGTTTCTAAACGTAGGGGTTTCGCGAACTCCCGGACGCGTAGGTTGCCGTTTTGCAAAGTAGTTTCGAAGAGCCGCAACAGCATAAGACCCAAGAGCGGCCAACCGTTCCTTGCGCCCCTTCCCGCGGATTCTAACAACCCCTTCCGCGAAGTCGATGTCACCATCATTCATCCCAACCAACTCGCTGACGCGAAGGCCAGCGCTGTAGGTAACCTCTAGAATTGCCGCATCTCGCAACCCAAGTTCGCTCGTCTTGTCCGGAGCATCCAAGAGTCTTTGGATCTCTTCAGCAGTCAAGAAATGGGGCAACTTGCGGCTTGCCCGAGGATTTCGCAGTGGTTTGGCCGGATTGTTCTCCACCATCCCCTGACGCTGCGCGAAGCGAAAGAAACTTCGCAGCGACGCCAGTTTCCGGGCAATGCTCGTCTTGGCATAACCCGCATCATGCAATGCGGTAACATACTTTCTCAAATGGTTCGGATTCACATCCGAGGGCTTGACCACGCGTGTTTCCCCTTGCGTCAAAAGATCTGCCATGTCCATCAAGTCCTCGCGGTAGGACTTGATCGTCAGATCCGACGCGTTCTTTTCCACGTCCAGGTATCGAAGAAACTGAGCGATTTCCTTTTGCATCTCAGCGATTTTCCATTTCCCGCAACCCTCATGTGTTTTGCCAGGGAGCAACATCGCGCAGGCAACATCGCGGAGGGTGGTAGAGAAGTCTACACCATATTTGTGGACATGTTTGCGCAAAGGTTCGCAATTTCCTAATCGCTAGGCGCATCGCGCCAACGTCGTGGAGGTTGCGAGGTACATCCCCTCTAATTTCTTCGCGACGATAGTTGGGCTACAAAGGGTTTGCACATGATCCCTGGCCGATTCCGCAAAGCGTCTGCGAATCTGCTCATCTCGATAAAGCCGCCGCAGAGCTTGATGAAGCCCTGAGATATCTTCGATGGGAACGACCAATCCGTCTTGTTCGTTCCGCACCAACTCCTTCATCCCGCCGGCTGCACTGACGACTGGGCAAATTCCCAGTGTCATGGCCTCGATCAATGCGCGACAAAGTCCCTCACTTCGCGATGGCATCGCGAAAACGTCGAACGCCTTCATGGCAGATGGCGCATTGTAGCAGTGTCCCGCCAACACGATTCTCCCGTTCAGTTCTGGCCTTTTGCACAATCTTGCGACTTTGGGGTCATCCAACGTGCCCACGATCACAAGTCGCCATTTCGGCAGATCGCACATGCGGATTGCGGCTTCGACCAACAGATCGATCCCTTTGACAGGGCGAACACTTGCAACAGTGCCGATCACCCAATCATCTCGATCGATCCTCCATTCCGACCGCCAAGCCTCGGCGGGTTTTTCTAGATCGAAGTCCCAATGGACGTTGTAAACCACATCGCACTTCTCGCGACTCACTCCGCTTTTGAGCATGGCATCCATGACGGCCTTCGATTCGCAAGCGTGCATCGCCACGCTCGGAGACAAATAAGTAACCCATTCCGCTGGGTCGAGTCGGCGCAGTGACCGAGTGATTCCCCGAAAGGAAATGATCTTTGGGCGATTGCGCTGGCCTGTGCTGCCAAGGATCCCCCAAGCCAACGCGGAGGGGGAGAACGCGTGGAGCACAGCCGGTTGAAACAAGCGGATATGTTCAGCTACACAACGAATCGCTTTCGGGCTGATCTTCTTGCGGCCACCGAAGTTGGAATAGCGGACCGGTATCATGCCAAGGGGTTCCGCAGGCACGTTGGTTGAAGGGCGTTGAATCGTATTGCAGGAAAGTACCTCGTGGCCGCGTCGGCTCAATTCCCGTACCAGAGGATCCGGAGCATGGAGTAGCATGATCTTCATGGATTTGGCCCTAACTGGCGGTCGGTGTATTCATCTTTGATGCCCTACGATCTTCCTCAGGCAGCGACCTGCGTATCGGCCGGATGCAGGACCGGTCTGACGGCCTGATTCGTGCGCCAGTGATCGCGACGACTTAAACCATACAAGCTCGGCTTGGCGAATGTGTATCGAAAATGAAACACATCCCCATGTTCAATGTCGATGACTCGATGGGGGACATTCGGGTTCTCTGCCAGACATTGCTGCACCGCTTGTGTGTACGGAACCGGTCCAGTCATTTGATGCACGCTGTGCGGGTAACGGTTCTCTCGAATATTCTCGAGCATGATTTCCATCGTTCGTTGCATGAAAGGATGCCCCGGGGCGGAAATCAAGACCCATTGCATGTAGAAAACATTATTC
>CAYXFO010000622.1:0-2425 GCA_964464255.1 uncultured Pirellula sp. | reverse complement strand
GGATATCCCCATGGGCTTAGGAACCAACCATTGGCACGATTGGGTCAATGCAGTGCTCGAAGGCAAACAGACGACGGATGGATTTGAGTATGCAGGTCCGTTAACGGAAGCAGTCCAGTTGGGGAACATCGCGGCTCGGCTTCCCGGTACTACCCTCCGATGGGATGCGGATGCCTTCAGATTGGAAGGGCACTCCGATGCGCAGGGTATGTTGACCAAGTCGTACGCGAAAGGCTTTGAAGTCAACGTCTAGCATCGACCCTTTTACGTGATCGACTGCGGATTGCCTTGTAGCAAAATCGGAATGTTCACGTTCCGCTGTTGCCAAAGGGACGCTCAAAAGGATCGATGGTGCATGTCATTGCTTGCCGGGAAGCATGAATCTCATGTACCGTCCAGTCAAGTTCATGATCGGGGAGCAAATAACGTGGCCCGATCACATGCGAGTCGAACTGTTTATCTACTAAGCCTAACGACTGAGCCCAGGGGAAGGCGAAATCCTCCCACTGAATGGTTTCGGGTTCAGGGGTTCGAATGCAGAAAATCGAGAGAACGGTGCGACAAGCCTCATCGGAACTACAGTTCTCGATCTGGCTTGGGGACGGACAAATCGAGAAACTTATGGACGGGTTATGTTCTTCCCGCGTCTCCAAGCGAAACGCGTGAGACAGCACGTTTGATGCATTCTGGGTGTTGCAGTAAATCATGATCTTCGATTTTCGGGTTGCTCGCAGATTCTCATAGAGCTGCGACACTGACCAACCCGTTACTGGATCGATCATGTCTGCAGCGACTTCCATGGCGGGTACTAGAACGAATGAACGCATGCACATTCGCGGATGCGGGACCTTGAGATGCGGCGTCCAGATCCGAGCGTCATCATAGAGAAGGATATCCATGTCCAATCGCCTCGCTTCCCAGCGGTGCTGCCGCTGGCGGCCGAGGTCCTTTTCGATTCGCTTGACGATATCCCAAACTTCCCAGCAGTTAAGTCCCGTCCGAATGCTGGCGATCGCGTTCAGGAAATCCGACTGCCCCGACGGTCCACCGATGGGAGGGGTGACATAGAGGCGACTAAGATCGACACTTGAGGAACCAAAGGCCTCTTTAAGCATTCTGGACGCAGCCAGCATGGTTTCATAGCTGTTGCCAAGATTAGCCCCCAGGCTGATTAGCAACCTCGCCATGCAGCACCACTTGGAGGGAGCAAATAGCGAATACTCGGTTTTCTAGCGATCAGAGGCACGCAGCTATTTCTTCACGAATTCAAGATTGTCGACGAACCAATGCACTTTCTGTTGGGTGCTGTATTTCTCGCAATTCTTTCTAACGTACAGCCAGTACTCGGAGGGAATGGTCTGGGCTTCATCACGATACCGAAGTCGATAGGTATGACCTAACGTTCCAGGAAATTCCCCATCCAAACTGACAAACACCCACTTCGGTTGCGTCTTGCGATTCCGAATTTCCAGGTGAGCGAGGTCTCTGTCCAGCCTGTTTTTTGCCTTCTGCGTGTCCGAGGTTGGAACACTTCCCAACTGTTCGGAGGAATCTCCGGAAAACTGAAATCCCACTAGGTAGTAGACCTTGTCCAATTCCTGTGCGGAAAGACTCTCCAAGTAACGTTCGGCGATGTTTTTTGCATGAGCCGTGTCGCTACTGGTTTCCAAAAGTCGCTCGGAAAAGCCCCAAGAGGCGCAGGTGGCACCCATGAGAACCGCGAGAAAAGCGAAGACTTTGGAGAGAAAACTCAACTGAAACCGATTCGAGATGATCAGAGTCACCGCACCGATCAAGACCCCTACCACTGCAAACGGCAAGGTCTGGGAGTAGCCAATGGATGATATTCCGACCGCCGAACAAACAAATCCAATGACAGACATCAACGAAAATGACTTCGAATCGGAGATTTCGTCCCCCTCGCGGTTAAAGTGCACTGTTGCAAATTCTGGCATCCGAAGTCTCCCTGGTCGAAAAATGTCGGTTCACCGATGAAGATCCGTTCACCGATGAAGATAGGGTGGGTACGATTGAACCGCAGGGTTGGTTCGGTCGGATATCTTGGGGAATCGGATATCTCGAGGATCAGTACGAAAGCAAGATCTGCATCACTTTGAAACCCTGAGCTTTTGGAGCAATTCCTCGAGCAACGGGGGGGTGGCAGCGGCGGCGATTTCCCCGTTCCATGGATCGAACTCGCTACCGTCGAAGCGAGAAAGCTGAACTCCAGCTTCTGAAGCAATGAGGGTTGCTGCCGCGAGATCCCAGACTTTCAGTTGTGACCCGAAGTAGGCGTCGAGGCGTCCCGAGGCAACGTAGCATAGGTTCAGGGCCGCCGAGCCCAATCGCCGAACGCTTTGTGCATGAAACAAGATCTCGAGGAAATGGCGGATTTCCGGCGAATCAGGGTTTAGTCGGGGTGGAA
>CAYXFO010000621.1:0-2427 GCA_964464255.1 uncultured Pirellula sp. | reverse complement strand
TCCCTTCTCGCCAAGAACCACGCTGATCTTTCCTGCGGAAGCCACTTTTTCAAGCACTTCGAGTTCTCGCAGTCGCATCAACGTCGGATTCTCTGCCAAGAGCTTCGCCGTGTTGGCTTGGCTACGCATCGCTGCAGTCTCTTCTCGCCGAGCGATCAAGTTGGCTTCGGCAGCCTTCTTGGCCTCGGTCACCCGATTCATCAGGTCCTTCATTTCGCCCGGCAGGATCACATCCTTGATACCTACGGAACGAACCTCCAAACCCATCGCCGTTGCCTGATCGCGGACTTGCTGCTCTAGCTCTTGTGCGACTTCATCCTTGCCGGTCAAGAAGCTATCGAGCTCTCGTCCACCGATGACTGCACGCAAGCCCAATTGCACCTCTCGGTACAGGGACTGACGTACGTCGTAGGCTGCAGAAACTGCACGACGTGCATCCTTGATGACGTAAGTGACCAAAGCGTTCATGCGCAACGTGACCTTGTCGAGCGTCATGATCTCTTGACCAGACACGTCGATCTGGGCTTCTCGCAAGTCCAAGCAAGCAACTTTCACCTCGGCTGCGTCCTTCCAGAACGCGTACAGGCCCGGTTCGAGTTGATCGGCATATCGACCATTGATGTACAAGACGCCGACACAGTCCCGTTCCACTTTGCACACATCGAACCATCGGGCAGCATCAGCGAGACGCACGATCGTATGGAGCTCATCATGTTCAAAGCGAACGCTTCGAATATCGATCAACTCAACTCGCACTTCGCGTGTACCCAACCAGTAAGCGTAAAGCCCCGGACCCAGTAACCGGGCCAGTCGACCGTCAATCCACACCAACGCTCGCTGGCTGTCCTTCAAGTCGATGACTTCCGCTCGGCCTGCAAGCGTGCCAGACTTGACGATCAAATCCAACTGATCGTCAACCAACCACGGATCCCGCATGGAGACGACTCGGACCTTCACTTTATCCCACGGGTCGAAGATTCGATGCTTTCCAGCCTCGAGCAAGCCCTTAAACTCGCCATCACGGAACTTTAGGCCAGCTTCGTAGCTTCGGACCATCACTCTCTTGAATACCATTTTGGTTCGCCTCCTTTCATCGCAGCGGATCATAAAATGGGGTTTGTTGGTGTCTTGGGTGCCTTAAGGCAAACGGTTGTTCACCGATCACGGACGAGCGATGCGGAGATGATCTTTGACTGCCAAGTCTTGCGATGTCGATTGATCGCAGAGCAGCAACCCGGGATTCCCCAATGATTGCTGTTGCATCCCTCTTCATCACACGCTTTTTGCAGCCTGCGAATCATCTGCAAAGCCCCTCGTCCGTTGCCTGGTTTGCCGGAGCATTTCAATTCGACCCTTGAATCCCCCGAAGAGGACTCAGTAGCCTATCTTCATTCTCCCGCCGACCGAGCGGATCGAGTTGGACAACCGTTGCCCGCCAGCTTGTTGGTCGACGTTGACACGTCGTAAGTTGACTTTTGGTCAACTTGGTGCGTTCGACGGGTTTGACCCCGTGACCTTCAGTTCCCGATACTGATGCTCTCTCTGAGCTACTTCAACCGACATCGTTGTTAGACCCCGTTCACGGAACACGATGCGCTAACTGCGTCTCCGCAGAGTCGACCGCGCCGTCGGAACCACATCGATCAAACGCTTGCTTGTAAGCGGAAGGTGAGGGATTCGAACCCCCATAACTTTCGTTCCCTGTTTTCAAGACAGCCCGGCCAACCGTATCCGGCTACCTTCCAATGTCGCAGCAGAGTCCTCTGCGGGGCTTCCGCAAGCTTTCGCGATTTCTCTGCTGCACATGCACTAAGAGAGTGTCGCAATCACTCATGGGTTCGCAGCAATTCGAGCAGGTTGCTACGCTCATCGGTCCAAATGACAAGCTTGGAACGCCTTGCGGTCGCCTCGTTCGTATTCGGTCTGTTCATCGCCGCAAGGACAGAGGGATCGCGCGATAGTAAAGCATCACCGTGATAGGGATCATCAACCCACTTGCGAACGTCACCGCCAGAAAAGCCGAGCGATTCCTGCGCTCACAAAGACTCCCTACCAAGTAGAACATAAACAGATCCCAACACAAATGATCGATTGACCAGTGAAGCCAATTGCAACCCAGGATACGCAGGCTTCAATGAGGCCGCGATTCGTAAATCGCGGAAAGGGAGAACTTGGGATCTGTGCCAAAAGGCGTTCGGTTAGCTTCAATGAGGCCGCGATTCGTAAATCGCGGAAAGTCGTGCAAATGATGGTGACGATTGGCAGAAGTTCGCGCTTCAATGAGGCCGCGATTCGTAAATCGCGGAAAGACGGCCAACGAGGTCGCGTTGTCGGTGACGGGAGAGCTTCAATGAGGCCGCGATTCGTAAATCGCGGAAAGTTCTGAGCTGCCTATACATCAGCCTTCCAAAAGTAAAAGCTTCAATG
>CAYXFO010000620.1:0-2429 GCA_964464255.1 uncultured Pirellula sp. | reverse complement strand
ATGATAGAGTGTTTTGCGAAGGAAGTATTGGATGAACCAGAGTGACAACCCCTTCTCGCCACCCGTCATCAGCGTTCCAGCGTTCAACGGATCTGGTTTTGAGCCGCCAAAGGATGCGTATCTGCCCCAGATTCCGGTTGTCGGCATCTTGATGATCGTTCAGGGATCGCTCGAAACACTGTATTCTCTATTTTGCTTTGGCATGGGTTTTGTCCTGATCTATTCGGAGATACCGCAAGATCGAAACCAGCTTCCACCCGAGATGCTCGGGGCGGGTATGGTCATCTACGGTGCGGTTGTTGGACTTTTGTCCCTGTTAAGAATCGCCTCTGGGATTTTCGTTTTTCGTTATCGCCGCCGAACACTTGCTCTCGTCACCAACGGGCTTGGGCTCGCTACCATGCTGACTTGCTACTGCGCACCAAGCGCAATTGCGATTTGCATCTACAGCTTCATCATTCTGTTTCAGCCTTCGGTTGTCGCCGCGTTTGCTCGTAACGACACGTAGACAAAATGTTGGGGGCTTGCCAGTTCGCAGGGGGCCAGATCCATTCCAGCCATCCAATCAAAATTCTGCTACGAAGTTCGTGCCCGGATTTCAAAATAATCGATTACGTTACGTGCCATTTTTACAGGAACCTAATGCATGAGCCAGAGTGACAATCCGTTTGCTCCACCCGTTGTGAATGAGTCAAGCTATGCACCTGCCCCCGACCCCTACTATGCCGCGAACAAAGTAAAGCCACCTGCGCTGACCCTCTTGATCGTTACCAGTGTCATGATGGTCCTGGTCGTGTTGGGTCTCTTGTTGAACCTAGTGGGTATGGGAATGGGAGCCGCCGCAAATAATTCGGAGGGCGCAAGCTTGATGTTTCAAGGAGTCTTCGGAATTATTCAAGGATTGATCGGTTTGGCCGTGGGAGCATTCGTTATCTACGGTTCGCAACAAATGATGAAACTCCAGTCCTACTCATTGGCTACCGCCGCCTGCATCGTCTCCATGGTTCCCTGCATATCTCCCTGTTGCATCACGGGAATCCCCCTCGGGATTTGGGGACTGGTTGTCCTGAACGATCCACTCGTAAAGTCAGCTTTCACTGAATAGGCCTCTCACGTCGATTGCGACACCCAGTATAGGTATACCCAGTATTGTTACTCTGTGTAATCTTCCGCGCTTATCAGGATCGCCAGGGTCGCCAAGGTCGCCAAGATTGCCAAAGGGTAAACACGGGATTGCAGAATCCCCTTGAGTTCGGTCGATGAAGCTGTTATTCGAATTGCTCCATCGTCGCTTCAAAACCGAACCGTTCTATGCATCATTTCCACCGCAGTGTTTCACTTGCAGTCCGAGTTGCTGTCGCTTGTCTGGTGATCGGAACTGAGTGGGTGCATGCACAGAACTTGGTGTACCCGGTTGAGGCACCGCTACCCGTTCAGGTGGAACCTCCCTACGAACAAGCGGGCGTACCGTACCAAGAGGAGTCGGTCGAAGAGGTTGAGATACCCGAGAACATCGACACCTCTGAACTGAAGACCATCGACGGATTCTCGGGTGGCTTTTGCACAGAGGAATTTTGCATCCCGAAAAGCCGACGGTACACGAGCTATCGTCAGAGCGAGAGTATATGGTCCTATCTCCCCGGCGATGGCGATCAGTTTGGATGGCTCGACTTCGAAGATACTCCCTACATTAGTCGAGGAGAGAAGTCAGGTTGGTCGGTCGGTATGGGGCTGCATCTATTGTCAGGCCCCAACGCCGTCCCATTGCCACCAAGACTATGGGACTTTGTTTTGGGATACCAAATGCGAAACACCATCTCCGACCGTTTCAGCTATGACCTTGCCGCTACCCTTGGCGTGTACAGCGACTTCGAAGATTCGGCCCGAGATGGAATTCGATTTCCCGCTCATGCAGTGGGTATCCTGCACATGAGCGATTCCTGGGATTGGGTTGGCGGAGTCGACTATCTCGACCGCGATGACTACAAGATCCTGCCTGTCGCTGGATTCTCATGGCACAGTCCCGATTTCCCCAACTGGACGATGGATCTGGTGTTTCCTCGTCCCCGGGTCGATTTCGCATTATCCGCAACCGAGCGGGTTTATATCGGTGGCCTTTTGGGAGGCGGGACCTGGGATATCGAAATGCCGGGCGACGTGAACGACGTCATGACCTATCGCGATTTCCGACTCCTCTTTGGGTTGGAAAAACTCTACGACAAGGGAAGATTATCTGGCCTCGAGCTCGGTTACGTCTTCGGTCGCCAAGTCGATTTCCGCACTCTGCAACCGGGCGTGGAGTTCGACGACGGTTTCGTGATCCGTTGGGTATCGCGCCACTGAAGAAGACCAAGGACCATTTCTTGTTCTTGCAGTTGCGATCTCGGGTCTATCACAACCCGAAACGTAAGTGAGGGATAGACTTACGT
>CAYXFO010000619.1:0-2429 GCA_964464255.1 uncultured Pirellula sp. | reverse complement strand
CCGGAGGATCACGGTCTGCCGCTGGGGATCGTCTTTGGATTGGTACTTGGGTTTCTCGAAGGTCGCCGCATGACCGAGGCGCTTACGGCAGGTCTGTGTGCGAGCTTCATTCTCGCAGGTGGCGTGTCGAAAACGGTCGGGCAAACCATTCTCGACTACACGCAACGATCATGGCAGTGGAGCGTTCCTCAATCGGAGCGGTGGATGCCATTTCTAGCGGGTTGTTTATTCCTGATCCCGATCGCATGTTTTATCTGGATGCTGAGCCGTATTCCTCCGCCTGATGAACATGATGAATCGGCGCGAAGCAAGCGCGAGCCGATGAGTCGCGAGGATCGGATCCGCATTATGCGCACCTATGCGGGAGGCCTAGCAGCGATTTCTTGCATGTATCTGCTGGTGACGATTTTGCGAAGCCTGCGAGATGACTTTGCCCCCGAAATCCTCACTGGTTTAGGAGCGACGGTCAAACCGAGCGCCTATGCTTCGATCGATATGTGGGTGGCTTTGATCGCGATGGTTGCCAACGGTTCATCGGTGCTCATTGCGAACAACCGCGTAGCACTGCAAACTTCGCTCGGTATTTGCAGTTTGGGATTCCTGGTCACTCTGGCCGCTGTCTTTCTGCAACGAACATCTCCATTGTCCCCGGAATGGATGATGGTCATGGTGGGGGCCGGTCTTTATCTTCCTTATGTTGCGGTGCATACCACCATCTTTGAACGGGTGATCGCGTTGACGCGCGATCGCGCGAATGTGGGCTTTCTTATGTATCTGGCCGATGCGCTCGGTTACTGCGGTTATGTAGCGCTAATGCTCGGAAAAAATTTTATCCCCAAGTCATCGGATGGCTCCAGCGATATCGTGACATGGTTTCTCGCTACCTGTGCGTTCGCATCTGCAGCGAGCCTGGTCCTGATCGTGATCGCGATGTTTCAATTCATCCGATTCGGTGCTCGGAATCCAGCAGACTCTTCTGAGTCCGAGTAATCGACGCCGATAAATTACGAATCTATTGTCGCTGCTGTCTCGGTCCGATTTTCTAAAATAGACCGAATTCTCCGCTATACTGTAAGCCGCCTTTGATTCCTTGCTTCGGAGCCATAGATATGCCGATCCATTCATCTACATCTTTGCGACATTCATCCCTGACGTTGATCGCAGGGAGCCTGCTTCTTTTCGCGATCGAGCCTGCGGACAGAATCGTTGCGACCGAACCGACGATTGTGTCCGAATTGGTCTTTCCATTGAACTCCGAGCACAACCATGCGCCTGGTATCGTGGAACTCGAAGATGGTTCGCTGCTGGTCTCATGGTATCGAGGTTCAGGCGAACGCAAGGCGGACGACGTGCGAGTCCTAGGCGCTCGCAAGAAACCGGGCGACGCAGAATGGAGCGAGCCATTCCTGATGGTCGATACGCCGGGCTTTCCAGACGGCAACACCTGCATGCATGTCGATCGCAAGGGACGATTGAGTCTCTTTTGGCCTTTGGTGTTGGCCAATACATGGGAGTCCTGCATCACCCAGCAACTTGTGTCGGACTCGCCAACCGGTACTGGATGCCCAACATGGGTTCGCCGCGAGAGTCTGTGGCTCAAACCAGACGACTTCAGCCCAAAGGCACTCGCAATGCTGGATGAGTTGGTTCAGAACTCCAAGCAACCGATCCCCGAGAAACTGCTGCAGGAAATCGCTGAGGTGAAACAGCGGTTGCCCGACAAACTGTTTCAGCGATTGGGTTGGCAACCGCGATGCAAACCAACGACTCTTTCTTCGGGGCGCATCCTGCTGCCTCTTTACACCGATACCTTCTCGATCTCGATCATGGCGATCAGCGATGATGATGGTGTTACGTGGCGAGCCAGTCAACCGCTCATCGGGTTTGGGAATATCCAACCGAGTGTTCTCGAGCGCAAGGACGGAAGCTTGGTCGCTTACATGCGAGAGAATGGGTTCACGCAGCGAGTGCGGGTCTGCGAATCGCATGATGGC
Organism: uncultured Pirellula sp.; assembly: GCA_964464255.1. Lineage (GTDB taxonomy): Bacteria > Planctomycetota > Planctomycetia > Pirellulales > Pirellulaceae > JBKCUI01. The sequence goes on along the minus strand of CAYXFO010000619.1, from coordinate 435 downwards.
GGGGAAACCTGGGGCGAGGTGACTTCATCGGCGCTACCCAATCCAGGCTCCGGACTCGATGCGGTGCGATTGGCACACGGGCCGTGGGTCCTTATCTACAACGACACGACGCGCGGCCGCAATCGATTGGCGGTATCGCTTTCAAACGATGAAGGACGGACATGGCCAGTAACTCGAACTCGCTACCTTGAGGATCAGCCGACCGGTTCGTATCACTATCCGGCGATCATTCAATCGCGGGATGGCAAACTGCACGCGATCTACAGTTATTTCGTCGAAGGTGGCAAGAGCATGAAGCACGCGCAGTTCGATCTGGAATGGCTGAACCCGTAGCCGCAGGCGAGGGATGCCGGTGCGCGGTCGAGATTGCAGAAACCCCAAGGATTTCGGGGTGTGATTCCCAGGGATTCGTTGGGATTTCGTACCTAGTGCCCC
>CAYXFO010000618.1:0-2436 GCA_964464255.1 uncultured Pirellula sp. | reverse complement strand
GTCATCGACCTTTTTCGGCAACTCAATGAAACGAAATCATTGACCGTAATACTGGTTACACACGATTTGGCTGTAGCTAAGAACGCGCGGCGGAATATTGTTCTTCGGGACGGCAAGATCATCGCTGATACGCGCGACCACGAGTTTGCTGCTGCCGCTCTTCGAGCCTCGACTGAGTAAATGATCACCTCAAACATAACAGTTCGTCGCAGCAATATGCGTCCAAGAGACGCTTTCTATCGACTTCGCCCTGATCGAAAGATCAGGAATCGATCGATCGAGATCCTTGCTTTGCTAAGTCTGTGCGCGGTGATCGGAGGTAAGTCGACATCAGCACAAGAGTCGAGCGAGTCCTCTACGAAACCAGGGGCCGCTCCCGGACATTCGATCCATGCCGAAGCATTCAACGAGGGACCTCGCCAGTCCGCATATCTGATGCAAGGGATGGGAAGTGTCCACTGGCCAACAACAACTCCGAGCCCTATAGCTCAGCGTTTTTTCGATCAAGGCCTAGCCCAGTTGCACGGGTTTTGGTACTTCGAGGCCGAGCGATCTTTTCGTCAAGCCGCCTCGATCGACCCGGAATGCGCAATACACTATTGGGGCATGGCGCGGGCCAATATCGAAAACCCGAAACGCTCCGATGGATTTATTCAGCAAGCCGTCAGGCGGTTGGAAACCGCGAGCAAGATTGAACGTCGCTTGATTGAGGCGTGGAAGGAAAGAGTTCAAAACTGGCCAGAGGACTCTCCCGGCACCAATCAAGATAGCGGAGAGGAAAATACGAAGCAAAAGCGACGATCTCGAAGTGCCAGCGAGAGTGTCCGCAAAGATCGCAAAGAGCGGCTGAAGCAATATGCGAAAGCGATTGAGGACATTTCGCTGGATTATCGCGATGATGTGGAAGTCAAAGCCATGCTGGTTCTTCAGTACTGGCAGAATCAGGGCGAGGGGATCGAGATCCAAAGCTATGCTGCGATCGATGCGTTGCTCACCGAAATCTTTCGCTTGAGTCCAAGGCATCCCGCGCACCATTTTCGGATCCATCTCTGGGATCACCGCAAAGAAGAGCTTGCGCTGACAGCGGCAGCCAACTGCGGCCCGAGCGCGCCGGGGATCGCGCACATGTGGCATATGCCTGGACACACGTATTCCCGATTGCATCGCTACGCGGATGCTGCATGGCAACAAGAAGCGTCTGCGCGGGTAGATCATGCGCACATGATGAGGGATGTCATCATGCCAGATCGGATTCATAACTATGCTCACAACAACGAATGGTTGATCCGCAATTGGATGTTTCTCGGGAAGATCGATGATGCGATTGAATTGTCGAAGAATATGATCGAGTTGCCGAGGCATCCCGAGTACAACATGATTGAAGGCTTTGGCAGCGGCTCATACGGTCGGCAACGATTGTTCGCTGCGTTGAGCAACTTCCAACAATGGGAGCAAATGCTCGAGCTTTGCTCTTCGCCCTACCTCAAAGACCCAGATGATGCAGAGTATTCTCAAGATGCCGTACTGGCTTGGCGAGGGATTGCATTAGCGCAACTCGGAAGAAGCGAAGAGGCGACAAGTATTCGTGAGCAAATCACCTCGATGCGAAATACGTTGCGACGATCGCTCGAGGAACTTGATGAAGTCAATGCGGATACGCGCCGGCTTCCGCCCCAGTTGCTCGAACCGTTTGATCCTCCCTCGGATTTGTTCCATTCCGAGAACGATCGAGCCTTGCCCGAAAAAGTGAATCGAGAATTCGATGATGCAGCATGGAAAGATAAGCCTGCTCAGGAACGAGAGCGGGCTAAGAAGCGGCATGAGATCCGCTATCGGTACTATCGACTAGGAGTAAGGCTTGCAGCGCTCGATGCCCATCTAGCTGCCAAGCGTGGGGATTACCGCGCCGCTGTTCGACTGTCGCACGAGGCGACGGATATCATCGAAGCAATCCAGCGAATCGAATGGTGCTCCCTGGCCGGATCGCATGAGTTAGCGATTCAAAAGGCAACATCATTGTTGAATGAAGCAAAGGGACAAGTTCTTCCGGCGGCGATGACCGCTCAAGTGGCGCACCGAGCAATAGTGGCGCTGCCAGGCAGTACCTCTCTCGAAACGTGGAAGGAGACGCGCAAGAAAGCGGTTCAGCAGTGTTCGGATCTTTTCTTCGAGTGCGATTCGAAGTTGCCGTGGTTAGGACCCGTTCGGTTGATCGCGCAGGAATCGCACCCGGAAATCGAATGGGGCAAGCAGCCGATAAGTCCGAAGGATTTAGGTGACAGGCCTTCGTTGAACTCCCTCGGACCCTTGCGATGGAGTGCGCCTGCGGCACCGATTTGGGGAGCGACGAATGCCGCAGGCGAAGAGTTTTCGTCGAAGCGTATGGAGGGTAAACCCTATGTGCTCATCCTTTACCTTGGTTTTGGATGCCTGCAC
>CAYXFO010000617.1:0-2451 GCA_964464255.1 uncultured Pirellula sp. | reverse complement strand
GGATGACTTGATTGCGGAATTTTTCAGGGAGCAGATTTCCTTCGTATACCGTGATTCCGGTCGGCGAACCGGCACCGGTGATGAGCATGGTTGGGACCACGCCTGGGTCGTTCAGGTGCCAATGGCGCTGGGGAATTTCTTTTTCCCAGTTAGTCCGTTCCGCTTGCCATCCCGCGCCGGTCATCTCGTCCACATACCCGTAGTTGCCGAACTCCATCACGAAGTTGATCCGCGTCGCGCGATTGCCGTCGTCATCGTTATCCGATTGCCACAACGCACCGAACGAGTCGACGGAGACTTCGTAGTTGTTTCGAAAGTTGTGTCCGAGAACTTCCATATCGCTGAGGTCTTCATTGCATCGGAAGACCATCCCTTGGCGATAGGGATTTCCCGAGTCGTTGATCTCGCGCCCCCATCGATCTCGAATCGGGTTGCCGCTGGCATCGCACAAGCGGTGGCCTGTGTTGCCGTAATTGAAATAGAGTTTGCCATCGGGACCAAACACGAACGAGTGGACCGAGTGATCGTGTTGCGGATCACCGGTCTTGGTCAGGATCGCTCGCTTGCTGTCGGGAACATCGTCACCATTCTCATCGATCAGCTCGATCACATACGGCGATGCGCTAACCAGAACGCGATTGCCCAGCACGCACAGTCCGATCGCGGAGTCGATATCGCGTCCTTGATAGAACACCTTCGACTGGTCCATGATGCCATCTTGATTGGTATCTTCGAGGATCAAGATCCGGTCCCCCTCGGGGCGTTCGCCGTTGTGACGGCGATAATTGACCACTTCGCAGACCCAGACACGGCCGCGATGATCGATATCGAGGTTGGTCAAACTCTTGAGGACCGGTTCGGATGCAGCGAGGGTCGCTTCGACCCCCTCGGCGACGTTCAAACCCGCGACTGCATTATCGGGAGATCGGTCTTGGCTATTTTGAGCCCCTTGTCCCCAAGCGTTGAGTCCTGCGGGAACACCTTCTGCTGCGATATGAAAGCGAACGGATGTCGAGGCTCCGCCGTTCTGCGATACCCCCCCTTCGTCGAGACCGCAACCGACTTGCAGGCGTTGACTTCCTTCGGGTAAATCGAATCCGATCACGCTCGACGCGTGGGTACCGATCCCTTCGACCGTTTCGCCGTAGACCTTGAGTGGTCCTCCAGCGGCGTTTGCGTTTTTGCGCACCTGTCCCCACTCGGACGTCGCGCTGAACCACGGTAGCTCGAGCAGGGATCGTTTCCCTTTTGCATCGATCAATGTCGGAGCGATCCAGTCGGCCCAATCGCAGGCGAATCCATCCTCGCCGGGAGTCACGATCAAATACAGCTTCTTCACTCCGCTCACATCGATATCGACATCGATACGATGCCGCGATGTTTGCGATGTCACCGTCTTGGAGGAGAAGAGAATCTTGCCTGGGTTCTTGGCACCCACAGGTGTGCCAACTGGGATGTTGAACTGTTTGGAGATACCTGCTGGATTGAAGTTTGCTGGGACCGCTTCGTCTTGATTCTCAATCAGCTTTGTGACCTCGATCGGTTCGACGATTGCGCCCGATGCGGGAATATCGATATGTGCCGTCCATAGGATGGCGTTTGCGACTAGACGAGTCGGCTCGGTCCGTCCCCAGTTCCAATGGAAGTGACCGCCAGTGTAACCGAAGGACCTGCCACCGTTGGCTCGTTCCGAGGCCCAGGCGACGTGTTGTGGTTCTTTGTTGGCGACCGCGCGTCTCACGTCCGGGTTGCCGCTGTGAGGACCATCGGGGCGATTCGTCGTGGCCTCAGGTGCGACTGCGGAGAGGATGGGTGTGACATCTTTCATCCCTTCGCGAAATCGCATGTGGAAGTACCACTCATCGTTGGTCTCGAAGGGTTTCACGCCGGTGGTTACCGGATGCTTGGGCAATGCTTCGAAGCGTGCCGTCCAATGCGGGTTGACCGACCAGTGCGTTTCAAAGTAGCCGCCAAGCCACTGCAGAAACTCGGGCCCGCCTCGATCCTTGGGTACTTCCACGGCGTAGTGAATGCAGACCAACCCGGCTCCGCGATCCATTTGTTTCTTCAATCGATCGAGATGGGACAATGAGGGATGTCCGCCGCCACCATCCGAATAAATGACAATCGCGTCGGCCGAGTCGAGCAATCCATCGTCCGCTGGCCAGCCGTTGCGAACCACTTCGCATTGGACGTTGGGGATGGTCCTTTTCACGGTGTCGGCCAGGATTCGGCATCCCGCATAGTGTTCATGCGAACCGAAGTCATGGCTGGGCCCGCCAGCAATGAACACGATGCGTTTGTTGGGTTCAGCGCCCGATGCTGCATTGGTCAACGCGATGGTGCTTGTCAACGCGATGGTGCTTGTCAACGCGATGGCGATTCCGAGAATGTTCAAGCATGCGGCGGGAATGCGAATGAAGGTTGGCATAAATGGGCCTAGCCTAGGAG
>CAYXFO010000616.1:0-2453 GCA_964464255.1 uncultured Pirellula sp. | reverse complement strand
TCGGCGTTACTTTCGTTTCAGGAATCAAGTGCAACTTTGGATTGCATTCGAGCATGGAAGTGGAGACGCTTATCCATAATTCCAGCGACTGCATTCCACCGGGTAGATCATCGCGATAGCGAAAATCGGCTTGGTAACCGAATGGCCAAGGGTACTGTTGCGGGTAGAGAGCAATCAGGTCTGATTCTCGTACATACGCATCGCCGCAAGGCGGGAAATCGATGTTGATGGGAAGAGTTGCTTCCGACGGTACGATCGCGAGCGCCAAAAGCGGTTCCCTGATCGAAGTATAGCGTCCGTCAGGCTCATTTTGCGTGGCGTGAGTTGTTGAACAGTCAGATGTTGAACAGTCAGATACAGTGCAACGCAGACGCGTATCCAATTCGATTTCGATTGCGAAGTCGGGAGTGCGAAATTCTGCACGGGGAAACTGAAGATTCCAAACCATAGGACAAATACAGTCACCAATACGAGGTCAACACGCCATCCTAAACATCGTTGCACATCGGGCGAGGGCAGTTCCCTGAGATTTGCAAGAACTCCAATATACCGAATTCCGCCTGGGTGGGGCAAAGCGTGACCGATGCCTTGGACAGCATCTCAGATTCCTTTCAGAGGGAAACGCAATAGCCGCCAACCAGTCGCTCCTTGAGGAATTGATCGAGAAAGTGCAGTTGCGTCGATGAAATCCATCGAGATCGACGTTCCGAAAGTTACCGTGCGGAGCCATTGTACGCGGTCGAATCCGAAATAATTTGATCGAACCAAGCTTCACCTTTTCTCGTAAATCCTCACTGCGCTAGGAGCGTGACATTCTCGATTTTGGAGCTTCTCGAATGCCAGAACCAGCTAAGATTCAATTTCAACGTGAAGGAGATGAAATCTCCGATACGACCTCGTTTTCGGTGCTTTCCCTCCTAGGCCTTGTCTGTTCGGCGGTCGGGTTGTTCGCGATCGGTTACGTACAGGTTATTCCGTTTGCGGTCGTAGGCATGTTGATCGGGGCGATCGTCCTGATAACTGCCAAGCGGCAGAACATCAGTTTACTCTCAAAAACCCTCGGTTTTTTGGGGGTGGCAATGGGAGCCACCTCCGCGTCTTGGGGGTATTCCGAGAGGTACTTGGCGACCAGTAGCGATGTCAATCATGCGAAACAAATCGCTGAGTATTACCTTGAGAGCTTGTCCGCAAAAGAACTCGACAAGGTTTATTACTTGGTCGGCTTTCAGTTCTCGGGAGAACCCAATGAAAATGGGGGAACCAAGGAAACGCCGGAGATTCAACGGGCGAAGACAAGACTTGAGAACGATGCTGCTCACCTCGAGATTCGAAACCGCAAGACGAAATCCAAATGGGTATTTGTCGGTCTGGAAGGTGAAATCCAGGGAAGCGTTGGTCATACCTACAAGCTGCGGTACAGGGACGAAGGGCAAACGATTCCCTCCGAGTATCATATCTATGCGAGAAAGAATTGCCCGAAGTTTAGTACCCAAAAAAAGGTACACTGGTTTGTCGATAACCTTGAGTTTGTAAAGAAATAGTCGCGTAGGTTGGATCGCGTCCAGTTCGAATTTTCTTCGTTAGCTCACTACTCGTGGGGACGCATGGCGAGGTTGCTAATCAGTTTGGGAGCCAACCTGGGCAACAGCTATGAGACCATGACGGCGTCGGCCGTTATGCTCCGTGATGCATTCGGTTCCCAACGTGTCCAATTCAGCCGCCTTTTTGTCACGCCTCCCATCGGTGGGCCCGAAGGACAGTCCGATTTTCTAAACGCGGTAGCATGCATTCAGACGGAACTCGACTGCTGGGAAGTATGGGACATCGTTAAGCGGATCGAAAAAGATCTTGGACGCCAACGTCAGCATCGTTGGGAAGCAAGGCGTCTCGATGTGGATATTCTGCTGTTTGATGGAGCACGCATCTGGACGCCCCATCTTAAAGTACCGCATCCTCGGATGTGTATGAGGTCCTTCGTATTGGTTCCCGCGATGGATGTTGCAGACGACATGGTCGAACCTGTCACTGGTTGGACGATTGAGAAATTGCACCAAAACCTCCAACAGGCCGAGCGATCTACGATTTTGATTTACAGCAATACCGAGGACTCGAGCCGAGAGCTGTCTGAGTCGATGGCATCGAGAAGCCATCCGTTGCGTCTGCCAAGTGTTCGCTTCGTGACATGCAAATCGCCAGAACATATCGGAAGCTGTATCGCAGATCCACCGGGCAAAGTCTCTCTGAGAATTTTCTGCGTTCGCACTCCCGAACCAGAGACGATCCAGTGGGAAGATTATGCTCGCCCGTGGGCCGACGCTTTAGGATTAGCCCGGGGCCATGCGAATTTGGATTTCGAGGGACCCCGCTATTTGATGCCCGACAACGATCCATCCTGGACGGTCCACGAAATCGAAGCCTCCCACAAAGCACGGCATCGGCATTTTCAGGACGCT
>CAYXFO010000615.1:0-2458 GCA_964464255.1 uncultured Pirellula sp. | reverse complement strand
CAATGACTTGCAGCCTGGTTACATTCCACCGGCAAGCACCTTTGGGTACGAGATTTATCAGGAAGAGATCGCAGCGACCGCACCGGGTGCATCCGAGATTCTGATCGAGTCGATCTCGCGCAAGCTTCAGGACTTGATGACGGAAGTAGCACTATTCGGAGCGGTGGTCTGATTGTATTTCCTTGTGGCACCGTCGCTGTGTTAGAATAGGGACGGTTCGCTATCTACCTGCCTCGCGTCTCCCGCCTCGTAATCCTCGATCACCAATGTGGATGGAATTGTTTAGTCACCCTCTCGCACGGTTGAATGTCATGGATACGAATTCGAAATGGTTCGTGTTTGTTTTCGCCTTGTTGTTCGCATCTCCGACGCTTGCCCAAGACCGCATCGAATTCAATCGGGATATTCGCCCGATCCTGTCCGAGAACTGCTTCCAGTGCCACGGCCCCGATGAGCGGCAACGGCAAGGAGGCGTTCGGCTGGATCGATATGAACTGGCAACACAGCCCGGAGATTCAGGGAAACGGGCCATTGATATTGAGAAGGTTTCCGATAGCGAAGTGCTCCATCGTATCGTCGCCGATGTACCCGACGTTGTGATGCCTCCTCCCGAAACCGGCAAAACACTGACAGCGGAACAAAAGGCACTGCTGCGACGATGGATCGAGCAAGGGGCTGAGTATCAAGGGCATTGGGCGTTTATCACTCCTACCCGACCCAGTGTGCCGCTGCCGAACCTGGTCCAGCGATATCCCAATCCCATCGACCGATTTTTATTACAAAAACTTCGTACCGCAGGTTTCTCCTTTTCTCCGCGCGCAGACCGCGAAACGTTGCTTCGTCGAGTGTCGCTCGATCTGACAGGTCTGCCACCTACGATCGAGGAGATGGAAGACTTTCTCAACGATGATTCCCCCAACGCTTACGAACAAGTTGTCGATCGATTGCTCAGTTCGCCTCACTACGGGGAACGGATGGCACTGCAGTGGCTTGACTTGGCTCGTTATGCCGACAGCAATGGATTCCAAATCGATAGCTCGCGCCAGCAATGGCCATGGCGGGATTGGGTGATCCAAGCGTTCAACAGCAACATGCCCTACGATCAGTTCACGATCGAACAGATCGCGGGAGATCTGCTCCCGAATGCTACTCTCTCACAAAAAGTCGCAACCGGATTCAATCGCAACCATCGCCTCAACGGGGAGGGAGGACTCATCGCTGAGGAGTGGCGAGTGGAGACAGTGATCGATCGAGTTGAAACGACCGGGACGACTTGGTTAGCGTTGACGTTCAATTGTTGCCGATGCCACGATCATAAATACGATCCGATTTCTCAACGAGATTTCTACTCGTTCTTCTCCTACTTCAACAACATCGCCGAGAGTGGCATCCTGCAGGGAGAATCGCGCAACACGGAACCTGTGATCCAAGTTCCCTCGGAAGATCAACTGCGGCAGTTAGCAACCTATGAACAACAGATCCGCGATGCGGAGAACTCGCTAGTCGAGGTTGAAAAGTCATTGCCTGAACTGGTCGCAGCATGGGAGCCTAGCTTCAAAGAGAGACTCGCTTCGAATCCGACTGCTTGGAACATCCTCAACCCTGACTCGGTGTCGGCGGCCAGTGGTGCGACATTGACGCCGCAGGGCGATGGAGCGTACTTGGCAGGTGGCACTAACCCGACGCATGATGTTTATGAGATCAAGTCGCCTCTTTCGCCGGGACTCTTCTCTGGGCTTTTGCTGGAGTGTTTTCCGGACCCGAGTTTGCCTCAGCAGAGTTTAGGTCGTTATCCAAACGGCAACTTTGTTCTGACGCGGGTCGAGGCAGTGATCAGTGCGCCGACGCTTGCCGAACCGATGACTACCAAGTTCACGCACGCGGAAGCCGACTACTCGCAAAAAGGTTGGGAGATCCAAAACACAGTACAGGGAGATCAGTCCAAGGGTTGGGCGATCGATGGTCCCACGCGCAAAGAGATTTGCCGCGCGATGTTTCTGACCGAAACTGGAATCGAAGTTCCACCGGATGCAACCATCACGATCCGCCTCGTGCAGGAGACGCTCGGGCAGCACAACATCGGCCGCTTCCGATTGTCGTCCACTGGACTTCCCAAGGGAACCGTAGCCATCGGAGGATCGCAAGTTCCCGATTCGCTCCGCAGGACCCTGGACATTCCAATCGCCCAACGGAGCGATGCCCAACTCAAGGAAGTGCATGACTACTACCGCAAGAACTCCGATGGCCCCATCCAAGCGGCTGAAAAGAAGATTCAGGATCTCAAGAAGCAACTGACCGATCACCGCAACAGTTGGCCCAACGTGATGGTGATGCAGGAGATCGATAAACCTCGCGAAGCATTCGTCTTGATCCGAGGTGAATACGACAAGCGAGGCGATGCGGTAACGGCATCGCTTCCGAAAATTTTTCCTCCGATGCCTGAGGGTGAGCCCAACAA
>CAYXFO010000614.1:743-2459 GCA_964464255.1 uncultured Pirellula sp. | reverse complement strand
ACTGGAGTCCCATCTGCAGCACGGATTCCCAGGGAAGGCGTTCTCGGCGTTGCAGGGCCTCCGATAGGGACTCGCCATCGACCATTTCGTAGACGATATAAGCATCCCTGCCATCGAGACCGCCCCCGTAGCAGCGGACCAAGTGCTGGTTTCGTATCGCTTTGAGTCGATCGAGATGCTTTGAGAACTCCGTTTTCGCCTCAGGAGTCAAACCAAGAGCAAGTGGAAAGACTCGTACAGCCACTTGCACTCTTTGTTGCAGGTGGATTGCTCGGAATAGGTTGGACTGTGGACCGCCGAGCGGAGCTTCGAGGGCCAGTTGTCCAATCCGAGAGCGAGCCATCGAGCCTATCCTATTCCGTGCATTGGCCCGCGAATTTCAAAGAGTTGTAGACCGCATCACGAACCGCTTCATTCTCGATGCGATTGGCGACTTCCAGTTCGCGAGATACCGTCGCGAAGGGACGGCGGTCCACGATCGTTGCACCACGCGTGATGGTGCCTAGCTCTTCGATCTCCAACGCGTGAGCTTCACATCCAAACAACTCAGGCTCGGTCAGATAGACAACTCCTACAGCGCCTTGGAGCGGGATCGCTTCCTGAGCTCGATGCTGTCGATAGGAGCGGAACAATTGGGGCAACATCGCATGGAGCAATTCCCCAACGCGAGAATGCTTAGATGGAATCTGCGCTAACATGTTGAGATCAAAAGTGACTTGATTCGTTACATCGATCGGGATCAAGGTTTTGGTCGTTGGCGATTGGATGACATGCGAGGCGCTGCTCGGATCGAAATGCATGTTGAATTCCGCTGCTGCAGTGACATCGCCGACACCTAATGGAGCGCCGCCGAGGATGATCAGTTGATCGACCAAGCCGATGACGCTGGGATCGCGATGAAACGCGCGTGCGACTCCTGTCAAGGGTCCCATACACAGAATCGATACCTCCTCGGGATCCGCCTTGAGGCGATCGATGATCAATTTGTCACTGTTCATCAAGTGTTGGCGTTGGGGGCGGACTAGGCCAACATTGCCAAGGCCATCTTGACCATGAAGCAGTCGGCCGTCGTTGACCGGAGCATCGTCAGGATCCATCCCTACTCCCAATCGCGGCAACCGAGGTGGGTCGAGTTTATCGAGTAAGGCAGATACGTTTTGGCACGCCTGATCCGCTTCGACGGTACCGGAACAGGTCGTGACGGCAACCACTTCTAGACGCGGATCGAACAGCGCCATGATCAAACCGATCGCATCATCGATGCCTGGATCACAATCAATAATGACTTTTCTCGCCATATCCACTCAAATAAAAGGGATCCGTGCAACTCTCGAAACATCTTTTGTTGTACGTTAGACACGCGTTGATTGCTAGACAAGAACCCCTGAACGACCGCAACATGCTTGAGGAATTCATCGCCATCGCCGAGTCCCGGCAAGATCTAGGCGCAAGCCAAATGGAGCAGGCTATTGTTTGGATGCTGGCAGGTCGAGTTGGAGACGATGAGATCGGCCGATTGTTACTGGCGCTGCGGTCCAAAGGGGAGTCGGTGTCGGAATTGGTGGGTGCTGCTCTTGGGATGCGTCTGATGATGACTCCCATCCGAACCAAGCAAACCGGACTTTTGGATACTTGTGGCACTGGCGGCGATGGAGGACGGACATTCAACATATCGACGGCAACCGCGATTGTTGCGGCCGCAGCGGGAGCGCCGAC
>CAYXFO010000614.1:0-733 GCA_964464255.1 uncultured Pirellula sp. | reverse complement strand
AAATCGTCGCATTACCAGTGCAACCGGCTCGGCCGATGTGTTATCCGCATTGGGAGTTGCGATCGAGGCCGAACGCGAACAGGTCGAGCAATGTTTGGATTCGGTAGGTTTATGTTTCTGCTTCGCGCCGATGCTCCACCCAGCAATGAAGCATGTCGCCGCCGTTCGAAGACAGCTTGCTGTGCCGACTCTGTTCAATTACTTGGGGCCATTATGCAATCCTGCTGGAGCACAATATCAGGTCATCGGGACCGGAAATGAGCCTTTGCAAACCAAGCTCGCCGCAGCACTGGTACAACTCCCTGTTCAATCTGCGATCGTCGTTCGCGGTGAGGATGGAATGGACGAGGTTTCCTTGGCGGCGGAAACGCAGGTGCTGCATGTACAGCATGGAATGACGACACAAATGCGGTGGAGCCCGAAGAGCTTCGGTCTTCAGCCCATTCTTAATGAGGACTTAGTGGTCGACGGCCCGGAATCGAGCGCTCAAGTCATACGGGGGATTTTGGCAGGCAATCGCGGACCAGCTCGAGATATCGTGCTCGCGAATGTGGCCGCAGCACTCTGGGTCTGCGAGAAAACGCATTCCTTGATCGATGGGGTCGCAAGAGCGGCTTTTGCAATCGACTCTGGAGCCGCAATCGCGAAATTACAAGGTTTAATCGACTTTTCTCAGACAGTTCGAAACACGCAACTTGACCGCCCCCGAGAATAAGATGCGTCTCGTCTGTTC
>CAYXFO010000613.1:0-2473 GCA_964464255.1 uncultured Pirellula sp. | reverse complement strand
GCCCAACCCTCCTCAATAACATCCTAGTCAACGGTGTTGCAGGGATCAGTGTTTCCGCCAATAGCAGCACTACCGTGATTGGAGGGAGCCTCTATCAAGCGAATACTCAGAACGTCGTGGGTGCTTCGGTAGGTCAATACCCGATCACTGTCGGTGCTGGTGTTCCGCTGTTCACGGATGTTGGAAAACAGAACATGTACCCGGTTCCTGGCGCTCCATCGATCGATTCATCGATCGATAGTCTACTCGATCGAGATGCCATGCTAGCGGTCAAACGGGATTTGGGATTGGCTCCTTCACCGATCATCGCTCCTGCCTTGGATATCTATGGCGCCCTGCGGGTCGATGACCCTGCCGTTACCGCCCCTCCAGGTATTGGGGAATCGATTTTCAAGGAACGGGGTGCTGCCGATCGCTCTGACTTCCTCGGTCCTGTCGCGGTCGCGATCAATCCGTTGGACAACGATGCCGCAGGTTTGGATAGCAACCCTGCCCAAGGGACCATTGAACTGGTCAGCTCAAGTTTGCGAACTATCGATATTCAACTGCTCGATGCCTCCGCTCTGAACTATTCGTCCCAGGGTTCGGATATTGATCCGAGCACTGTACTGTCCAGTGCGATCACCGTGTCGAAGAATGGGAAGACGTTGTTAGAAGGTAGAGACTACCGTTTTGGCTACGACGCGACCAGCAAGTTGATCCGCCTCACCTCCCTCTCGGGTTTGTGGGAATCAGGAGCGTTTTACACCATTCGCTTCATCGTCGGTCAGGAGCAGTCGATCCGTGCCGTTGCTCCGGCGCAAATGACCGATGGGGCAGTGTACACCGTTCTGGACGCAAACAAGTCTCCGAACTATTTCGAAATCGATACGGGACTGCGACTGAATATTCCTACTTCGCTAGATGGACTGACACACAGCATCCTCGACGGCACCATTTTCCGTATTGACGATGGAAATCGTCGTGTCCTGTTCGAATTCGATAACAACAATGTGTTCTCCACTGGGGTCAGGGCGATACCTTTCAACACCCAAGACCTTCCCTCCGTGTTGGCTACGAAAATTGCAGATGCTATCCGATCCGAAGGTTTGGATTTGACAGTTCAGCCATTCGGAACCAATTCGATTCAGATACTAAGCCAAGCTCCGGTCCGATTTATCTCGGAAGATAGCGGCATCGCTTCGATCGGTCAGACGGGTACCACACCGGTCTACGGAGTTCAGGTCCAAGCCGTAGCAGGTGTGCCGCAGGGGATTTTCGACGGTCAGACATTCTCCATTCAGCGGGGTGGTCTAGTCGCAACCTTTGAGTTCGATGGCAACGCAACCATACAGCCCGGAAATATCCGAGTTGGATTGGATACCGGTTCGCTGAGCAATCAAGCTTCATTGATCGCTTCCGCGATTAATGGTTCCGGGTTGGGAGTCGTCGCAACGGCAGGAGCCAACGGTTACGTATCCGTAGGCACCGATCCGACCGTCCGAATCTCGGCCGGTACGAGCGGCTTCAACGTGGTAGGGGTGTCGGGGCGAAATGCGACCACACCGATCACACTCGATTTTACAACCATCTCAACGGCAGAACAGGTTGCTCTACTCATCCAAACCGTTCTGGCCTCAGCCAACATGACCGGTGTCATTCCGCAGCAGTTCGGCACGATTGTTCTCGTTCAGGGTTCCACGGGCGTGACAGGTAGCGGAGTGGAAGCCGTCCAAGGCATTCGGGATCGAGCCGGAAATCCGATTCGAGCCACCGAGATCACCGGCGAATCGATGATCAACATCTTCGTTGGCGAAGGGTTCGACTACGGCGATGCCCCCGACCCGTTGTATGCGACGCTCAAAGACAATAACGGAGCCCGACATAAAGTCGTCCGAGGATTCTCCCTGGGACCAACCGTAAATGCGGATCCAGATGCAAGGTTGATCGACGCGGATGTCGACGACGGAGTTACTTTCGGGGCTCTGGTCCGAGGTTTCCGCAGCAGCATCACACTCAACGTAACCGGGATTGACAGGCTTTCACGCAATGGTTTCGCAAACGTATGGATCGATTTCAACGGCAATGGAGTGTTTGAATCGGCTGAAAGGTTCCCCGCCGCGAGCCCGTATCTCGTCGGTTTTCTTGCAAATGGACCCAATACGCTGAACGGCATCATGGTTCCGAGCAACGCCGTGATCGGCAGGCCTGTCGCGGCCCGAGTTCGATTTAGCAGCGATCAGGATGCAATCGCAACTCCCACCGGGGAAGCACCCGATGGTGAGGTTGAAGATTACTTGGTCACGATCGGGCAGAATCCCCACACCAATCCCATCAATCGATTTGATGTGAACGGAGACGGTTTCGTTGCGCCAATCGATGTGCTAATGCTCATCAATGAAATCAACATGCGAATGGGTAGTGGTGGGGACCTCACGCTACCACCCAATCCGACAGTACCCGTCCCGCCATATTTTGACGTCAACAGCAACGG
>CAYXFO010000612.1:0-2473 GCA_964464255.1 uncultured Pirellula sp. | reverse complement strand
GATGGCACCCGATGTTGGGTGGTAGAGAAGGGGATTCGGGCGACTTGTAGCTTGAAACGCATGCTGCGTGTTTTTTCCCGAACCTTTGGGTCACCTGCGGACTCTTTGCAGATGAGCGGGGATAACTCGCGTTCTTACCCATGCGTCTCAGGACGCTTCAAGATAACAGGTGGATCCGTGGGCCATTGACAACCTTCGTCGCTAATCGATTTCCGCTGAATACTCGTCGAGTCGTTTCGACCGGGGGTTGGAAACAGCATTACTACGAAGGAGTTCTTCGTGAACAATTCTCTCGTCGGGAAACCGACAAGGGAGGTTCGCTCTTGGACTGCTTGTTACATCGAACAACGCAAATTGGACCCGCTGACTGTTGATCAGTTGATCCATGAAGCGATGCGCGAGCAAGGGACATACGCCGGGGTCACCAAGACCAAAATCCGGCGCGCCGCTTCTCGGCTCGTCGCTGGTGGCATGGCCAAGTAGACGAGAGCAGCCCAGGGTTTTACCGGAGTTTCGGTGACCCATCCTGAATCGGATTCGGAGCCTGCCGAGGCTTGGCGTCAGAACTCGGCTTTCCGTTGGTGGCTTCGACGACCTCTGGGTTTCACCCTATACTGTGCACGAGTGCAGGCGCTCGGGACCGTCTCTGGAAATCACCACGAATAGGAAAAGCTCATGCTTATGAAATACTCGCAGCCTCGATCGCTATGGATGTTCACAAGTGTCTGCCTGATAAGTTTTTTGAACACGGTTCGTTCTCCTGCCGATCATGGCTGGACCGGTTTTCAAAACGGCGGGCAACTGAAGGTCGATGCTCTGCCGGACTCTTGGGACGCAGCTGGTAAGAATATTGCTTGGCAAGTCTCGATCGATGGTTACGGTCAATCCTCTCCGGTCGTGTACAACGACCAGGTTTTCATCACCTCGACAAGTGGCCCGAATAAAGAGAAGTGCCATGTGAGCGCTTTCAGCCTGAAGGATGGAACCAAGCAATGGCAGCAGGATTTTGCCAATCCATCCCCGGAGGAAAACAACAACTACGTAAGCCGCGCCGCGCCGACACCGGTGGTCGACGCGAAAGGTGTCTTCATCAGCTTCGAAGGGGGCTTGATCGTCGCCTCATCCTTCGATGGCAAAACCCGTTGGCAAAGGAACTTGGTCGAAGAGTTTGGTTCCGTCAAGGCGCGTCACGGTTTGTCCGCATCGCTGGAACAAGACGACGAGCATCTCTTTGTTTGGGTGGAACGGGAGGCGAGCCCTTATGTCTTGGCCTTGCGCAAGGATTCAGGCGAAACCGTTTGGAAAGCTCCAGGGGTCGGTTCTACCAGTTGGAGCAGCCCTCGCTTGATCACCGTTGACGGCAAGCCGCAGCTTGTTTGCAGCGCCAGCGGTCGTGTTGCTGGCTACGATGCGAAGACGGGGAACAAGTTATGGGAGTTCACCGACATTGCGAACAACACCACATGCACCCCCATCCCGGTTGGCGATGGGTTGTTTGTGATCGGAGCATCGGACGGACGGGGCGAACAAGCGGGAGGGACCACCGCGCCCTCTTCGGGACTCATCGCCGTTAAAGCGACAACAGACGGCAAGTACACTGCGAGCTACAAGTGGCGGGCCGACAAGGCAACGTGCAGTTTCGGTAGTCCGATCGTTGCAGCCAATCGAGTCTGGCTCGTGAACCGCTCGGGAGTGCTCTACCAATTGGACCTCGAAACAGGCAAACAGATTTCTGCCGAACGCATTTCTGCAGGTAGTGTATGGGCCACGCCACTAGCGACGGAGAGTCGGCTGTATCTGTTTGGCAAAGCTGGTATGACCTCGATCGTCGATCTCGCAAATGCCGCGGAGCTCAGCACCTGTACCCTGTGGGATGCATCCGGCGATGCAGCGCCTCGCGGCGGCCCCGGTGGCATGGGTGGTCCGGTCCTCTATGCTGCCGTGACCGCGGGCGATACTCTCCTCATCCGTCGCGGAGACGCTTTGTTCGCGATTAGGCAATCGAATTAGCATAAAAAAATTTCCGACGCCCCTCGTTCATTGCATCGTTTGACTCGCAATGCGGTGGATGGGAACGATAGGAATAATGGGATTGATGGGAAGGATGAGTTTGATGAAACAAAGGTTCGGTTGGGACGCCCTTCGCATGACTCCCATATTTCTCATCGCTCCCATCACGGGAATGAATTAAAGAGCCGCTGATCGCATCGACTTGTCAGAGCCGTGGATCGATCGGTTCGCTTTCCATGGCCAGGACGGCAGAGCCGCACTCGTGGACGCGGCGCAGCGGTTCACGCCTCACGAATCGTTCGAGAGACTCGACTCCCAGCGCGAACTCGCGCAGCGCAAGCGATCGCTTGGCTCCTAGACGACGCGAGCGCAATCGTTGCAAGTGCTCGGGCTTAGTGTACTCGGGGCCGTAGATGATTCGCAGATATTCCGCCCCTCGAACCTTGATGGCCGGTTGCAACAA
>CAYXFO010000611.1:0-2491 GCA_964464255.1 uncultured Pirellula sp. | reverse complement strand
ACTTCCGCCCAAAGAGATCGTCGACATCATCGACGCCAAGCCCGATCCGGGGCTCTTCTGGAGTCCAGACACCGAGTGGGTCGTGTTCGCCGATCGGGATGCATTGCCCGACGTAGCCGATTTGGCGCGTCGCATGCTATCCCTCGCTGGCATTCGCATCGATCCCGTTTCTCGAGGTCGATTCCAAACCGATTTCTACCGCGGGCTCTCGTTGCGACGTCGCGATGCGGACTCGGTCGTTCGGATTCCTTTGGAAGCGGATGTTCGGATCGGATCGATTTCTTGGTCGCATCGATCGCAGGCATTTGTATTCACCAAGATTCAGCCCACAGGAACCGAACTTTGGTGGGTTTCCATCGCGGATCCCTCGCATCCGAAACGCTTGACCGATCGTTTGGTGACCGTGCTGCAAGGTCTCGATTGGATGCCGGACGGCGAACGACTGATCGCATGTGTTCTGCCCGAGGATGTTGGTAAGGAACCTCTTGCGCCCGCGGTGCCAGATGGCCCGAGCATTCAAGAGTCGGACGGTGCCAAAGCTCCCGTGCGAACGTATCAAGACTTGCTCAGCAATCCTTATGACGAGGCGTTGTTCGAATATTATGCACGAACGCAATTGATGATGCTCGGGCCGAGCAGCGACTCGGTAAAAATTGGGGAGCCTGATTGGATTGATTCCGCCGCGATCGCGCCCGATGGCAAGCATCTCCTTGTCACCAAGCTAAAAAAACCTTTCTCCTATCTTGTGCCGGCCGATCTGTTTCCTAAGTCGATCGATGTCATCGATTTCCAGGGGCAAACCAAATATCGGGTCACCGACGTTCCTTTGGGGGAAAGCATCCCGATCGAAGGAGTCCGGCTTGGCCCCCGCTCGATTCAGTGGTGGCCGGGGTATCCGGCTCGCTTGATATGGACCGAAGCTCTCGACGGCGGAGATCCGAAGAACAAGGTTGAACATCGGGAACAGTTGTGGGTATTGGATGCACCCTTCAAGGCACCGGCGAGCCCACTCGTCAAGTTGCGGCATCGTTTCTCCGGCATGACCTTCTTCGCCAACACCAAGCGATTCCTGACGAGCGAACTCGATCGTGATCGTCGCTGGACAACAACCCTCATGCATGATCTGGATACGAAGGAGGAGCCGCGAGTCTTCTTCGATCGAAGCGTGCGAGATCGCTATGGTGATCCCGGGCGAGTCTTGGTCAAGCCTGACGAGAATGGCTTTGCCATCGCGAAGCAGAGCGGCGACTCAGTCTTGTTGTCGGGAGTTGGAGCATCGCCTGAAGGAAACCGACCCTTTCTGGATCGCCGAAGTTTGACCACTTTGGAAACATCGCGCTTATGGCGATGTGGTCCAGATGTTTCGGAGAACGTTGCAGCATTGGTCGAGTTCGATGATAAGAAGCTTCGAATCATCGCCCGGCGAGAAAGCACTACGCTGCCCCCCAATTACTATCTGCGCGACTTGCTCGGCGATACGGAAACGCAGTTGACACGTTTTGAAGATCCGACGCCGCAACTGCGCGGGATCAAGAAGAGAATCGTTAAATACCACCGCTACGATGGTGTCCCACTATCGGCAACGCTGTACTTGCCTGCCGATTATCAAGAAGGGACGCGACTTCCCTTGATCGTATGGGCGTATCCTTTGGAGTTCAACGATGCAAGCACAGCAGGACAAATCTCCGCCAATCCCAATGAGTTCACCCGTATCGGCGGAACGAGTCATTTGTCGTTGTTGACGCAGGGCTATGCGATCATGGACGACGCGACCATGCCGGTGATCGGCGATCCGGAGACGATGAACGACACGTTTATCGAGCAGATTGTCGGTGCGGCACAAGCGGCAATCGATCATGCCGTGGAGTTGGGAGTGGCGGACCGAGATCGGGTTGGCGTCGGTGGTCACAGTTATGGTGCCTTCATGACTGCGAATCTACTGGCCCACAGCAAGCTCTTCAGAGCGGGGGTAGCTCGCAGCGGAGCTTATAACCGAACACTCACTCCATTTGGGTTTCAATCCGAGCGTCGACCGTTGTGGGAGGCCAAGGATGTGTACGGCAAGATTTCGCCGTTCATGTTTGCCGACCAGATCAAGACACCGATCCTGTTCATCCATGGCGAGAACGACAACAACGCGGGGACATTCCCGATCCAATCGCAACGAATGTTCCAGGCGGTGAAGGGAAACGGTGGCGTTGCGAGGTTGGTGATGCTCCCGTATGAGAGTCACGGCTATCGCGGACGGCAATCGGTATTGCATACCCAAGCCGAGATGGTCTCATGGTTCAATCGCTACGTTCGCGATGCGAGCACGAGCACCGAACCGTAGAGGTTTAGAGCGTTTCGCCTAGTGGTTTTAATCGACGTCAGAGGCGTGTGACACGTAAGGCAGCTTCACCCGTACGACGGACTGGGAAGTCGACTGGAAGCGACTCCGACTGGCCCCCGATGGGCTTGTCCCATCGGAGCCAACGGTTCGCGGCTAGAA
>CAYXFO010000610.1:0-2510 GCA_964464255.1 uncultured Pirellula sp. | reverse complement strand
TGAAACTCCGACTCATCGGACTGAGTATCCAGGTGCCCGGACTTGTTGATCGCGAGCATGATACGAAATGCAACGAGGAAGCTGAACATAAATCCCAGGAACCCGATCAACGAGAGATCCTTCAAGCCGAAGGGACCTCCGTCCATGAACAGCAACGGAGGAACATCATACGCCATCAACACCGACGAACCGAGCAGCAATGAGCTGGTCAGTAGGCCGAGGACTAGCCGATTGATCGATGGGCTCAAGCCCCGGTGGGAGAGGTGGACATCCAGCTTTCCGGCTTGGACGATTTCCATCAGGGAGCTAATTTGCGAAGGAAGCTTTTCAACTAGCCCCTCAACTTCCACCACCATACGACGCAGGCGTCGAGCTTGACGTCTTGGCGAATAGCGATTCCACCAAAGCTTGCGGAACATCGGCTCAATCACTTGCAGGAGACTGAACTGAGGACTCGTCTGTGAAATCGTTCCCTGCAGGGTCACCAGCGTCTTGATCAGGACTCCAAGTTGGCTCGGCAATATCACGCGATGGCGATGCAAGATATCGGTTGCATCGTTAAGTGCGCCAGCCAAGTCGATACGATCGATCGGTTGGTTGCCGTAAATCGCTATCAAGTCTGAGACATCTTCCGCGAGCGCCGTTTCATCGATGTCCGAGGGAGCTTTGCCAACTCTCTTGACTAGCGAGGTCAGGAGTGCCGAGTCCTTCACGGCGACTGCCCAGAGCATCTCCTCGATGTCTGCACGGAGTTTCTCATCGATTCTCCCGACCATGCCAAAGTCGAGTAGCCCGACCGTGCCATCGGGTTGTACAAGGATATTTCCAGGATGCGGATCGGCATGATAGTGGCCATGAGCGAAAATCATCGCCACATAAATTTCAGATACCTTATGTGCGAGAGCATCGCGATCGAGGTCTGGAAAGAAGGATGTATCGCCTATTTCGTTTATCGATTTCCCCTCGATCCGCTCCATGGTCAGAACTCGCGGGCTACAGTGGCTGACGAACGGTTTAGGGATCACAAGCCCTTGGATATCGCCGAGCGCTTGGCTCAGTGTCACCAAGTTGGCCTCTTCCTGGGAGAAGCTGAGTTCTCGTTTCAATTGTCGCGCGAGTTGGTCGACAATACTCTTGGGTTGCCACACGGCCAAGTCGCGAATCCCTTGCGCAAGCGAGGCAAGACCTCCAATCACTTCCAAGTCTTCCGCGATGGTCTTCCGAATGTGCGCGTGTTGTACTTTGACAATCACCTGTGTGCCGTCGAGGAGGGTTGCCGCATGAGCTTGTCCGATCGATGCAGAGGCCAAGGGTGTGAACTCAAAAGTGCCAAACAACTCCTCAATCGGTTTACGCAACTCGGTTTCGACAACGGATCGAACGGCATCTGCGGGATCCCCTGGCACGTTGGATTGCAGAGATCGCAGTTCCGTCGCAAGTTCTGAACCTACCAGGTCCGGCCGCAACGAAAGGACTTGTCCGAGCTTGATAAATGTCGGGCCTAGATCGGTGAGAGCCATTCGAACGCGTGCTTCGTGCGAATAGCTAGCAAGGGGGACGCCGTGATCGTCCTTGATCCAATCCCGGATGAAATCGAGTGGCAATCGACTCAGCCAGTCTGCCAAGCCATACTTGCGAAGGACGAGGATGATTTCTCGCCAACGCTTCAGATTTCGATAGTAACGGGGAAGCGAGGTAAACCGCATCTCATTTTACGTCGCTGCGTGCAGCGGCTTCATCGATCTTTTTCTCGATATCGCTTCGATAGGTATCAGGATCCAGGTCCCCGATTTCGTCGGTTTGGCTTGCTGGCGACAATCCGGTCGCATCATCGCTCCAAGTCGCTGTTAGCGTGTTACCCAAGTAGCGGATGAGCATCGCGTTTTCGCTCGGGGACAAACGTTGAACAAATGCACCACCACGAACTGCGGGAAGATCGTGTTTCTGATAGAGCAATCGACCCGTCTTGATATCTACCATTGCTATACTTGTGAAATCCAGATTTTGACCTCGGACTTTCGTAAGAGACAATCGCCGCACGAAGATAGCTGCTGGAGACTCACGACTCTGGCTCAATGGGAACAGGAAGTGTTTAACGCGTTGCGATCGTTCCCATGTAGGCTTTCCGTCTTGGGTAGAAATCGCGAACAATCGGCCAGCACATGGAGCGACCGACAGATCCGTGCGAGTGGATGGATTGACGGTGATTCGTTCTAATTCCATGGAACCTACGTATGGCAGAATCAAAGCAACATCCCCGAACACTTGTGCCGTCAACGTGCTGAATTTCCCTTCGACATCCACGGAGTAGTTGTTTTCGGTGGCGGTGGCAACGTGCCAATACGTTAATTGCCCATCAGCCTTCAATGCGACGATGCCGATGTCATCGACAATCGCCAGCCGAGTGTCGGGAGTGTGCTCACGTTCAAGCAGGATCTTGCCAGTTGCTGGCTCAACTAGACGGAGTTTCATTTCACTCGCTCGATCACCATTGGGACTTCTCTCAGGGC
>CAYXFO010000609.1:0-2511 GCA_964464255.1 uncultured Pirellula sp. | reverse complement strand
TCAGATTGAGATCCCGCAACTTGTGTCCTGGCGATTGCAAGAGCGATTTCGTTGGCCTACGGATCAGGTTCTAGTTCTGTCCTGCGGAGTTGTTGCAACCCCCGCAAGCACCGTACAAAATACTTTGCTTGGTGGTGGGGGCCCGAACGTCCTCGGCATGAATCGGATTCTCCCGACCTCCATGGTTGGTCAGCGGAGCGACGCGTTGTTGTTAGTGGAATATAAGGGTTCGGGATCGAATCAACTGCTACCATCGGCCGGGGCGAAGACAGCAACAAATGTCGGAGGTACCGTTCCTGGCAATGGAGTCCAGGGCGTTTCGCGAGGTCGCTACTAAAGTCGATTCTGTATGACGATTTCGTCCGGGTTATTTCCTTGAGTGATTCCGTTCTACCACCGCATGACGAGATAAAGCCTTCAACTGGTGGTTTCATCTCTCGCGGAAACGGATTTGCGATTCAGATCTTCGGTTGCTTTCTTGTGTTCGTGATCTTGGCGGTTTGGCATTTTTATCGTGGAGCAAACGGTCCAAACTGGTATCGTCCGCCTCTCGCGCATGGAGATGGTCCGGACTATGAATCGATCGCGTATAGTCTTTCACAATGGGACGGGTTTCAGTTTGCCTGGCAATCAGAGTCATGGCAGAAACCGTATCGAGAGGATGTGGAAGCTGCCCCATATTCCCAGCTAGATCGTGTGGACTGGCCAGGCCCAACAACATCGAGGCCGCCACTTTACCCGGCGTTGATTGCGCTCGTCTACCAACTGGTGCCTCGGGGGCCGATCGGTTTCTCCACGGTACGGAGCATTTCGATCCTGTGCACGGCCCTCGCGGGTACCCTTGCGGTTTGCTTGGCCTTTGATGTTGCTCGCAGGATTTTCTCCTCGAAGGGGTTAGCGTTGGTGGCGGCACTCAGCACACTGGCGCTGGCGATTTTGGATCGAACCATCCGAGGTTACTCCATCGATTTTCTCACCGAGCCGTTGGCGATGTTATTGTGCACAGTACTTCTGTGGAGTGGACTGAAATGGCAGGCGGGACATCGACAGTATCGGTGGTTTGTCTGCGTGGTTATTTCGTTAACTGCATTGATCCTGACTCGATCGATGATGGTTTTTTGGTTGCCCGGGGTGGCAATCCTTATCGGCTTATCTTCGGAGCGATATCGTGTGCGTTGGGGGTTGCTCTTGTTGGTTTGCGTAGCTGTTTGTCTATCGCCTTGGTGGATTCGCAATTGCATCGTGATGAAGAGGTTAATGCCGCTTGGTGGGCAGGGTGCGGCCAGCCTAAGTGGCGGTTATTGCGATGAGTCGCTCGCCGATCATGGGAACTGGCACGGTCGTGTGGAAAATGAATTGCAGCGAGAAATCGACACGATCCCCGAGTCGCAGGGTTGGACACAAGCGCAACGGGAAGTTGTCCTGGCAGATATGGCGATGGAGCGAACGAAAGAATGGATCATCGATCACCAGCATGAGATCCCGAAGTTGATGGCGATGCGTGTAGCGACGCATTGGGGACCCTTTAAGGGGACGAGCCTTCTGTGGAGACTAGGAATAGCGACGGGATGGCTTATGCTGTTGTCGATGCGCCGTCCCGAATGGGTTTGGGTTTTGGGCCTACCTATGATCAGTACGCTTGCAGTAGCGGTCCTTTACGAGACGGGGGGCAGGTTCCTGGTGCCGTTGTACGCGATCCTTTACATGACCGCAGGGCTGGGAATCGCCTTCGCGATGAGCTTGTTTTTCCGCAGCCCGGTCTCATTGTGCCGGAAAAACGGATCATAGCGGTACCAAGGCTCGCGCTTTGGAGATTACCGCTCGCTTTCGAGATCCAGTTCCTCTGCGAGACCTACGATTATCATGTCTTGATGAAGTGTTCCGTCTTACAATCGACAACGTTATGGGCCAAGTTCGTATCCTCACTCGTCTTGAAGAACTGGAAGCAATCGCTTCCGATTGGAGAGCGCTTAGCTCTCACAATCTGACAAGATCATGGGAGTTTCAGCGATGTTGGCTCGAACACTTCACCTGCCGCGACTCGTTGCGAATTTTGGTATCCGAGAGCAATGGTCGTGTCGATGGGATTCTCCCGTTGGTCGAGGAGCGACGGCTTTGGACGGGGCGAACGCTGGTCAATGCGGGAAGTGGCAAGGCCTGTCTAGATGATTTGGGGCTTGTCGCCGATCCGAGCAACGTGGTGGACATTGCTAAAGGATTCGTGGACTATTTGCTGCGCACACCTGATTTGCATTGGGATTATCTGCTTTTGGAAGGGATCCGGACCGAGGATCCTGGGATGCGGGCATTCGCGGAGGAGTTCACTCGCAACTATGCAAATGCCGTAGAGCGCCGTTCGGACCATAGTTGCTGGGCAATCGACTTACATCCCGATCAAGACGGCAATCATTCTTGGTCCAAGCGACTTCGCAGCTTAATGCGCAAGGCACGAGAGGAACATAAGCGGGGTGAACTCGAAGCGCGAGTGCGAAATGCCGGCGGGCGTCCGAA
>CAYXFO010000608.1:0-2520 GCA_964464255.1 uncultured Pirellula sp. | reverse complement strand
TCGACGGCAGTTCGAATACGATCTTTTTTGGAGACAAGATATCGGCCAACTCCGATTTAGGTTGGGCTTCGGGAACGCGAGCTACGCTTCGCAACGGGGGTTCGTTTGATTCGCGTCCCCGCATCGATCGGTCCTTGCCTTCAAATACCGAGGTCGGCACATTGACGGTCGGTGGGTTTAGCAGCTTCCATGGAAGCGGTGCAAATTTTGTCCTGGGCGATGGGGCAGTCCGGTTTCTACCGTTCAGCATCGATCCCGAGATCTATAAGAATTTGATGCATCGTGACGACGGCACATTTCCCGACACAGCTGACTTTTGGTAGGACTGGCAACTTTTGATGGGACTACACGCGAACTCGGCGAGATCGCAAGCCCAGCACGATCGCGATCGCGAACAGAACGATAGCGATTACTGGAGCGGCATGCTCAAAAGACAAGAGATAATGTGCCGGGCTATCAGGATCTGCGTTACCGTGACCGGGATGGGCCCATGCGTGACTTGGCATAGTTGCCACCCAAAGCGATACCGCCAACAGCAAGCAGGAAAAATTTTTTATCAACATAGTCCGCATCCAACGAGGTTTATAAGACGAGATTCTCTGTGCATTCTAAGTTGTATCGAGCAATCGATCTAGACATCTCAAACATCCGGAAAATCCTCTTCATCGATTTGAAAACGATGCAACATGCGATGCAAGATCGGCGAAAGCCGGTTAGAGAAAACATGTGTCGGCGCTAATTTGGAACTGCGGGAACGCATGACCTGCAATCTCTTGATCGTACCGGATATCTTCAAAAATTAACAAACAGGTGCGCCGAAGTGCACTACTGAAGTGTGTCGAGATAGGAGAACAAATCGGCGACTTCCTGGGGGGAGCGATCGTCGAGTAATCCGCTGGGCATGATCGATTCGGTAGAGAACGCCTTCTGTTCGATTTGATCTTGGTTGATCCTAAGGATGGAACCGTCGGCGGCCTGCAGTGTCACGCCATCGGCGGCATTGTAAATGATCATACCGGTCAGGACTTCATCATCGACGGTCAGAACGCGGATGGCACGATAGCGATCGGGGACATCGCGGCTTGGCTCGTAGATGGCTCGAGCAAGATCTTCGCGAGAGAATCGTTTCGAGACTCCGGAAAGGCTTGGCCCGAGCGCTGATCGTCCACCATGGCAGAGAGCGCACTTGGCCCGAAAAAGGTTTGCTCCTCGTTCGGAATTACCTGATACACCCTCGATCGACTTAAGGATGCTTGCCACGTCAGCTTGGGCGCTAGGGACTACCATTGCGGCCATCTGTGCTTCGTCGAGTTGCGATTGCAGATACGCGGTCCATTCAGGCCAGGAATCTGTGGACGGCGGCGGCGTCTTTTGGCTGTCGGCGGCGACTCGTCGCGCACGATCGAGAATAGCTGATCGAGGCAAAGGGGTACCGGTATTGAAACTGGCAGACAAAAGCTTTGCGATCGCAGGGAATTCTCGTGCCGGATCTTTGATGGCAAGCGGAGCGAGCCCCCGCCATGCATCGGGCCACAATGTCCGATCGGTCTCCTCGATCGAACTGAGATACAGATCGTAATCTACTTCCTCTGGCACTTGCGCCAAAAACGCCAAGCAGGTTTCGTGGAGGTTCTCGAGTTGACATCCCCTTCTCAGTGCATCGCGCAGCGATTGGTCCAACGGTCCAACCACTGCAAACTTCACCAGCGGGATCGACCATTCTTGGGGCGAAGCGGACTTGAGTTGACCGCGAATCTTCTCGCGAGCTTGTTCTTGGATTCCCTGTGGGAAGGCGCTGATCAGCGCGAGATCTTCGCTGCAGTACGGGTTGGATAGTTCGATGAAGGCTGGTCCGAGTTTTTCATCGCGCGCGGTGAGTCGAGCGACAAGTTGATTGAGCCGAATGGGCCACTGATTGTCTGTGTACAACCCGCGTCCTGTTACTTTCCGGATAATTTCCGACAAGGCGGCAGCTGTCTTGCTGGTTTCGGGCGAGGTTCTCGCCGCGGTACATTGGGCCAATGCGCAGAGCATGTGAAGGTCGGAGGTCGGATGGCTATCGGCAGTGATCTGTTCTAGTATAAAGGCCGCGCATTGCTGGTCGCTGGGCTCCATCATGGCCATGGAGCGGATCGATTCGGCGTAGACTGCATCCCAGCCTTGTGTTTTTGCGGTTGCTGCAAAGTAAAGGAACCAACGCGCCATGTTGTTGCGCGATGATTCAGCGATTTGATTAGTATACAAGCCGCGGTATCCATCGCTTATGTCGGCTGGCGCATCGGTTTGTAAAGGAAAGTCCCAGCGACGATCACCGAGAGCTGCCTGAACGTATGTGAGGCTTTCCATCAACTCCCTTTGAGACTGTTTGTCCCGGTTGTCGCCCCATTTGCGAGTGACCGCATCGAGCAGGTTTTTATCGGGTGTTTTCGAGTTCGGGGCGAAAAGAGCTTTCGCGATTTGTGTTTCCAATCGACCCGCCAGTCCGGTCTCGTTGGGGGAACCTGTTGCTCGGCTAAGCGC
>CAYXFO010000607.1:0-2524 GCA_964464255.1 uncultured Pirellula sp. | reverse complement strand
GGGGATAGGGCTCTATCTTCGGTTCACCAACACGGGCAAGAATGCGGAGCAACAGATCCTGTCGACTGTCGAGACCTATGCATCCGAGGAAGTGAAGATCCACATCGAACAGGTGCTCGGCCACCTGCGCGATCATTCGATCGTCAGTGGCCCCTTTGGATTTGCAGCCGCGATTTTGGCAGCGATCGGAGTATTTGCTCAAATCGATCGCGGCTTTGATCGCATCTTTCGCATCCCGTCCAAGAAGTCATCCTCGGTAACCCGCACCGTCTTTCGAGTATTGCGTCATCGCTTCTTTGCATTTGTCATGTTGGTGGGGTTGGGGGGGATGATCGTTGTACTGTTCACGGCTAGCATGCTTGTCTCTCAACTGCGTTCGATCACCGGCGAGACGATGCCAGTCATGGCTCATGCATTCAACGGAGTGGAGCTAGGATTCGCTGTCGCGACCAACGCGTTGTTATTCACTCTGGTCTACCGCGTTCTTCCGAAACGTCCCGTGCGTTGGACCGATGCACTGCGCGGTGGGATCTTGGCAGCGATCATTTGGGAACTAGGGCGCGAACTGCTCGGAGTCTTCTTTATCGGCATGCGTTACACCTCCGCCTACGGCGCGATCGGCTCGTTCATCGCGATCCTGTTGTGGTGCTACTACGCGATATCGATCCTGTTTTTCGGTGCCGAGTATGTACAAGCGATCGAGACCCGTCGCGTTGAGAGGCTGGGCACGGTTCCAATTGGCGGGGGTGAATCGAGCATTCCCGAGGAGGACGAAATCGATCCGCAGGTCGCAAAATTCAAGCCCCGGCGATCGTCGGTGGATGCATAAGCCTCTCGCTTCTGCTAAATTCGGTGATCCGAACTCATCTCGAAGCCATCTCAAATCATAAAGGACTCACGCGCATGCGATTGACTCGGTTTTCACAATCATTGCTCCTCGCGAGCGTTATTTTCACCGGCAGCATGTCTCCACCTGGGATTGCACAAGACTCCCCGCAGAAGACTTTTATGGAAAGTTTTCAAAAGTTGATCGCCGAGAAAGACGTCGATGGCGCTGTGAAGTTGGTGGAAGAAACATCGGATGTGCAACCCGAGTTTCTTGCGCAATACCGTATGCAACTTGGATCGTTGCTGTTGCGAGAGAAGCGTGGTGATGATGCGGCAGCTCAGTGGGAAAAAGCCCTCGAAGTAGCCTATGGGAATTTGGAAGACGGCTCGAATCCTCGCTCTATTGGGCTGATCATTCCCAATGCGACGATGATGCTGAGGCAGGTTCAACCTGAGAAAGCTGAACAGTGGATCGAAAAGAGTTTGACCACTCTCGAAGCAAAGCTCAGTACAGACAAGCTCTCCGATCTGCACGTTTCTTATGTCCAACTGATGCGCACGAAAATCAATACCCCGAACAAAGAAGCGGCCGACCAAGCCAAGAACAAACTCCTCGAGTTTGTGGCCAAGTGCGAGAAACTCTACGCCAACCAGTCCGATCCTACAGCCAACGCCAAAACGATGATCGACCTTTGGAACGATCTGCTTGCTGTGTCGGATGAAAAAGA
This sequence comes from uncultured Pirellula sp., assembly GCA_964464255.1. GTDB lineage: Bacteria > Planctomycetota > Planctomycetia > Pirellulales > Pirellulaceae > JBKCUI01. The sequence goes on along the minus strand of CAYXFO010000607.1, from coordinate 968 downwards.
ATCCCAGCCTTTGTTCGAAAAATTACAGGCACTCGCTCAATCGCAACTGAAGGAGTCACCTTCCGTTCCTGTTTTTGCCTCCTATACAATGGCGGTCTCCAGTTTCGTATCTCGAAACTCCCGCACGGATCCCAACCTCGCCGGTGAAACACTCAACTCCGCGATGGCATTCATCGAGTCGATCGAGTCGGAGGAGCCGAACTTCAATCGCGTTCGCGAGAACTTCGCAAAGAATGCGGAACGGATGAGCAAGTCGATCGAGAGTGCAAGAGCCTTATTGAAGATGATTGGCCAACCCGCCCCAGCCATCGATCCGATGGAATGGGTGAACGGTGAACCGGAAACACTGGACAGCCTCAAAGGAAAAGTTGTCTTGCTCGATTTCTGGGCCGTATGGTGCGGGCCCTGTATCGCAACCTTCCCGCATCTCAAGCATCTTGATGCAGAATACGGTCCGAAGGGGCTGACCATTATCGGTGTAACGCGGCAGTACAACTTCAGTTGGGACGAAGCGACCTCCAACGCTTCACGTTCCAAAGACCCAGTATCACTAGAAGATGAAATGGCGATGCTTGAAAAGTTCATCGCCAAGCACGAATTGACCCACCGCACGATGATTACCCCTGAGAACAGCAAGATGCAATCCGAGTATCTTGTCACCGGCATCCCTCACGTCGCCTTGCTCGATAAGCAAGGGGTCGTACGCTTGGTCAAGATTGGTTCGGGAGGCAAAAACGCTGAGGAGATCGAAGCGATGGTCAAAACGTTGCTGGCCGAATAGTTTCGACGCAGTTGCTGCGGCTCTCCAATCTGATCGCGGAGGGATGGATAGGGGGTAGGGAAGACGCATGGATATGCGTCTCCTCTGCTCCAACCCGTAGAGCCGCTGTCCCCAGCTGCTCCAAAATAAGACAGTAGAGCCGCTGTCCTCAGCTGCTCCCGCCCAGCGCTAATGATTTGCGATACCT
>CAYXFO010000606.1:0-2527 GCA_964464255.1 uncultured Pirellula sp. | reverse complement strand
CGGAGGCACCTTGCCGTACATTTGCGGGCGGATGGATCACCAGTTGCATGTCCTCAAACGGGGGCCGCAGAATTTGCATCGCAAGCCGAGCGAGTATCTGCGTTCCATCTATATGGACATCGTTTCGCCTCTACCGGAAGCGATGCAATTCGCGATCCAGTTCAGTAGCCCCGAAATGCTTCTTTTTTCTAGTGATCACCCTTGGGTGCAGCCGCATGAGATTCTCAATCCGCTACGCAGCCTGAAACTTCCATCCTCGGATGAGACGAAGATCCTCAGTGGAAACGCCAAGGCTCTGTTCAATCTGTGATGCTCGGCATCTTTCATCGCCACCGACTAGGCCAAATTAGCAGTCATGAAACCCACGCCCCTTCATGGTTGCATCGCTGGCCTGCCTAGCGACTGCTCCCCAAGTGTTTCCTCAAAAACGCGAAGGTTCCAATCCCGTTAATCGTGTGAGGGCCGACAAACCACTCGATCTCCGTTCGATCCGCTATCTTCAATCTCGCTGCGTAGAGGTTTTGCACTTTGGCATACTCGAGCCCCACCCGTTCATCGGGTGCGACCCCATCGAAATGCCCCCTCTCCACCATAAAAGGGCGGGGTGCGATTAGCGTCGCCATCTCGGCATAGTTGAATTTGCGACCGAGATCGAACTCGAAAATCTCATACTCCATCGTCCAGACATAACTGTGCGGTGCTGAGGTACTTGCATTCTTCCAGACCCAATCGTTGAAATCCGCTGAACAGATCGACAGGCAATACTCAGGAACCAAGGCAGGGATACGCATCGCGCTCTTGCCACCATAGGACAGGCCGTAGAAAGCGATTCGATTGGGATCGATCTCGTCCCGTTGCCCCAGCCATCGAACGATCTGCTGGTGCTGCGCAATGATAGTCGAGAAAAGCGTTTTCCCGAGCAGATTGCTTTTACGTTGTAACGTGCGGAACCGATCGGTAAACAGATATAGATTCTGGGGAGCGAACACCACATAGCCTTCCTCAGCCAAACGAGCCGAGACATCGTGGTATGCAGGATGATCTCCAACGATGGTGTCGCTCGGTCGCCCTTCGAGCCCATGCTGAAACACAACGCATGGGTGATTCTTGATAGGCTGATCCGACTTGGGAACCAGCAAAACTCCATACGCGATCACATCGTGATAAACATCGAGTACTACTTCGTAGCCTGTCCACTTCGGCTCATCGTAAATCAGACGCGTTCGTGGATTTGCGGGTAGATACTCTCGATCCCAGCAACCGATCACGCGCTCGCTGAAATCGCGACGATACGGAATGATCGTCTCCTCGAATTTTGCAAGGTTTGATGTGTCCAGTTTCTTCCAATACTCGCCTCGTTCGATATGAGCCAAGTCCAGAATGCGCTGCTGGTAGCGATCCCACTGCTTTAACAACTCAATGCGCCGAAGTTGCCGGTCCGGTAGCCGTTCCCACTTGACATCCCTAGGTTGTTTTTCGGTATCGACAGATGATGCGATTGCCAGAGACTTTGCCAAGGCAGCGATGCTTTGAGGGGTTGGTCGCCCCGATTGGTTTGCGACAGAGGGGTTTGGGACCGTAGCCAAGGTTTGTATGGACGATAGGGACTGATCCAATTTCCATGGCTTGAGGATCTCTCGGGCAATCTGCAATTCCAGTTCGGACTGTTCGCCGCTGGGGCCCTGCAGTTGGCCGGGCGCTCCACCTTCTCCGGGAATATCGATGGTCGGCCCGGGAACGGGATCCACGATGAGCGGGCGTGGTGCAACTAGGGCAGCGAGTTGGGCATCGCCAAACGAGGTTAGTAGACCGTGGACATTCCGATGGATGGGTTCCTTCCACACGTTTTCCTTGGGGCCGAAATGTCCGGAGACTAGGACGGCATCGAAACGGGGTTCGCTGACACCTGCAGCGAGGGCGATCCAGCCTCCTTCACCCCATCCAGCGATGGCGATCGGTTTCGAATCATCGGACTGCTGGAGAGCATCCAGGGCCGAGATGCATTGTTGCACTTGATGACCGAGAAGATGTCGTCCGAGCACGAATGCACTTCGGTACAAGTACTCTTGATCGGTCATTTTCGCCCGTCCGTTTCGGGCTTCTCGATGACGCGAGACGACTTGAGGAATCAGGACCCGAGCGCCATGCCTGGCTAGTTCGATGGCCACGCTATTGCCGTTCTCACTACCACAAAGATCCTCTGGCATTTGCCCTGCGTCGGGTAAGAGAACGACATCCCACGAGGCTGGTCGGGATTCGGGAACGATCAACAGACCGCGAGCCTCGACCCCTTCGTGTACGGGCCACCGGACGGGATAGATGTTTCCTCCATCGAACGTGCCGATCGACGAGGAGAACCGGCCATTTGCATCCGTTACTTCCACTTCGCGATCGAGCGTCAGATGAGGTGACTGGACGCGAGGATCCACCAACCCGATCGCCTCGCGATACTGTTGCCGCAGCGGTTCGGTGGCTTGCAGATAGTCTTGAACGCTGTTCTTCGGCCCCTCTGGTTGTGGCCAGGATG
>CAYXFO010000605.1:0-2530 GCA_964464255.1 uncultured Pirellula sp. | reverse complement strand
TCGATGAGGTCGCCAACGAGAGTGTTGGTTCCGTACTGGCGATGACGTTCAACGAGTTTGGGCACATCATTGCGTCTTTGGAAGGTAGCGGACTGATATTGCTCTATGACAATGACCGAAATGGAATTCCGACCAAGACGCGAGTCTACTGTGATCTCGTTCAGAATGTTCAGGGGATCCTGCCTCTCAACGGAGACGTGTATGTAACCGGTGAGGGAGAAAATGGTATCGGACTTTATCGATTGATCGATGAAGACCGTAATGGCGAGTTAGAGAAAGCGGAATTGCTCACACGATTTGAAGGTGTTCCTGGAGAGCATGGAGCGCATCAAATCGCACTCGGACCTGATGGTTTTTTGTATATTTCGTTGGGTAATCAAGCGATTGCCGAAAGGGATCCAGAGGCGGAGCATTCGCTAGCTCCACCCTACGAAGGTGATTTAGTACAACCACGCATGGAAGACCCTGGGGGACACGCCTCTGGTATCAAGGCCCCGGGCGGTACGGTCGTGCGGTATGACTTGAGCCAGAAAAAGTTGAGTATTGTTGCCGGTGGCTTGCGCAATGCCTACGATCTTGCGTTCCATCCAAACGGTTCCTTGTACTTGCACGATAGCGATATGGAGGCGGACCTGGGTGCGGTTTGGCACCGTCCCACAGGATTGTTTCGTATTATTGAAGGAGGCGAGTATGGGTGGCGGAGTGGATGGGCCAATTGGCCAGACTACTATCTGGACCGATTACCCTCCTTGGCGGATACGGGCCGAGGATCGCCGACCGGTATCGCGATCTACAATCATTTCAACTATCCCGTTCGATATCACCGCGCGATTTTTACAGGCGACTGGTCGGAGGGACGGATCATCGCTTTGCCAATCGAATCGATCGAAAACGGTCAGGTCAAAGCAGAGGACTTCGTCGTCGGAGCTCCGATGAATGTAACGGATCTGGAAGTCGGACCGGATGGCGGGTTGTATTTCTGTACCGGAGGTCGAGGCACAGAGGGAGGTATCTTTCGTGTTCGATGGAACGGCGAAGTGCCGGAGTCACATCGAAAGTTGGGCGAAGGGATTTCGAAGGCGGTACGTCAACCGCAATTGTATTCCGCTTTTGGAAGGCAAGCCATCGCGGTCCTAAAGCGAGAGATGGGCGAGGATTGGGATACACAAGTGCTTGGTGTGGCGTTCAGCGAAGAAAATCCAGCGCGATATCGATTGCAGGCGTTGGATCTGATGCAACTCCTGGGGCCGATGCCCACTCCTGAAATACTCATTGAATTATCGGATGCTAAAAATGAACAAGTCCGAGCGAAATGCGCACGATTAATGGGGTTGCATCCGGATCAGCCGGCTATTGACCAGCAATTGCGACAGTTGATATCTGACGATTCCTCCTTGGTTCGAATTGCTGCATGCGAGGCGCTCATCCGATTAGGTGCTATTTGTAACGTCGAGGAACTCGAATCCTTATTGGTCAGCGATTTGCGCGAAGATAGATATCTTGGTCGTCGGCTTTTGGGGAATGTCCCGAAGGATTCCTGGAAAGAAAGGTTGCTTAAGGGCAAGGGACGGACCTGTATTCAAGCATCGCTCGCACTGGTAGCGACTAGTTCGGAAGCCGGAGACGCGAAGGAAGCTGTAGGCGAGTTACTTCGGGTGAGCAGAGGCTTTGTAAGCGATGCAGATTTTCTCGATTTGCTTAGAACCCTTCAGGTAGCCCTCGCGAACGGCAAGCTGAAATCAAGCGATGTACCGGACTTGGTGGCTTTCGTGGAACGAGAGTTTCCAACAGGTAATGCAACCATCAATGGCGAATTGATCAGGCTAGCGACTTACTTGCGTTGCGATTTGGTTCCACAGTGCGTTGAATATCTCAAATTGGACGTGTCGATGTCCGATCGTATGCTAATCGCCATGCATCTGCCCTTGATGCCGCACGAATGGACATCGCACGAGCGAATGGCTGCACTGCAATTTCTCGAAACGTGTCTAAAGGAAAAGACCGGTAGTTCATATCCCCTTTATATCATGAAGGCTTCCGAAGGAATCTCGAAGCATCTCACCGAACGTGAGGCATTCCAGATTTTAGAACTCGGACAGAAGTATCCGAATGCTGCTTTGTCGGCTCTATTCAAAATCGAGAACAAATTGAGCAAGGAGCAGATCGCGTCGCTGGCCAATCTGGACACCGCAATCGATAAGGGAGGGCTCGAAGAAGATACCTACAAACGGTTGAAGACAGGCATTACGGCGGTTTTGTCGCAGCAGGACGATTCGTCGGCTATCGAATACCTTCAGCAGCGATGGCGCAAGAGCCCGGATCGTCGAGCATCCATCGCGTTGGCGCTTGCTCAAAGGCCAAGTGAAGAAAACTGGGACTACCTCGTCCGCTCGATGAGTGTTCTCGAGGTATTCGCGGTGTCGGACGTGTGCAATGCGCTTATGCAGATTGACGCTGTAACCGACGATGCCGATGCGATTCGACAAACAATCCTACAGGGATGCAAACTGGTTGAGGCCAATCAGGATCC
>CAYXFO010000604.1:0-2553 GCA_964464255.1 uncultured Pirellula sp. | reverse complement strand
ACCCAATCCTGGCGGGGGGGGCAATCAGAACGGGCCGGGGAATTTGGGGCTTCCATCCAATATCTTCGCATCGCTTGATGGAGGACAAGTTCTTCTATTGATCGAATCCCTGCGGCGGATGAATCTGTCGAAAACACTCGCGGAACCGAATCTCGTCACGTTGAACGGTGTGCCTGCGAATTTTCAAGCGGGTGGGCAGTTCCCCATTCCAGTCCTCTCGGGCTCGGGAGGGGGAGGGCAGAATCTGCAGGGAGTCGCATTCATCCCGTTTGGTATTCAGCTTCGTTTCGTTCCAGTCATTCAAGATCGGGATGTGATTCGGTTGCAACTTCAGGCAGAGGTGAGCACTCGCGACGAATCGTTGGGAGCGAACATCAACGGAGCTTCAGTTGCGGGATTGAACAGCCGAACGGTATCGACGAATGTCGAGTTGCGGAGCGGTCAAACATTGGCGGTGGCTGGGATCCTTCAAACGAATTTTGGCGCCAGCAGTGATCGCGTTCCTTTTCTGGGCGATCTACCGTTGATCGGAGCACTCAGCGGAGTGAATCGGACCAGTGCTCAGGAGCAGGAGTTGGTCGTGCTCGTCACTCCCGAGTTGGTGGCGCCGGTCGATGCGTGCGATGCATTGAGCCTACCGGGCGATGATATTGTGGAACCCACCGATATCGAGTTCTTTGTAAAGAATCGACTGGAGAGCCGACGGGCCACAGACTTTCGATCTCCCGTTCGAACTGATTTCGCAAGGCAACGCGTGCCGGATCGATGCTGTCCGGACAGATACATCATCGGTCCTATTGGGCCAACTGACCGGTCGTGCAATCAGCTCGTCAATATGCCACACAATGCAGTTCGTCCGCTCGCTGAACCAGTGACGGAACAGGCCTCAGCCACTCCAAGCGTGACACGCTCAATCGGGAAGAAAGGTCGTCCATAATGAATCACATACGCTTCCGATGGAAATACGAATGGATCTGCACAATCTGTTTCAGTGTAGTCGGATGTCATCATTTTCCTGGTGCCCACTCGATCGATCGCTGCGCGACGATTCCCAAAGGGGCCATTCCTGCACCGGTTGGGAGTCATGTGGATGCGTGGCAGCGTGCCCAGATCGTATCTGCTTCTGCGGATCTTGGCGTATTTTACCGTAATGAATTTCAAGAGGATTCCCCTGAACTCACCGAGTCCGGGACGGTGCATGTTTGGAAGATGGCCCAAAACAATCTCGCCAACGCTGTACCGGTGATCGTGGAGTTTTCAGGCGATGAGCAGCAGGATGCCGCACGCTTGGAAACCCTTCAGCGGGAATTTGCGAACGCGGGAATCGTGCTGGGACCCAACGAACTCTATGTCGCGATTCCAGCTGCGCGTGGGCTGGAAGGATTTCGAGCTCAGCAAGTCATGCGTTCCTCCATGGGCAATCGTGGTGGAGGCGGCAACATGGGGAACCAATCCATGGGTACGGGTGGCGGTGGTATGGGTGGCGGTGGTATGGGTGGCGGTGGTATGGGACGCGGAGGTATTTTCTAGTGCGACGACAGCGAAGAAATGACTCCCAAGCAAGCATCTGGTGCCTGATCGCCATGTTGTTTCCAATCGCGAGTGGCTGTGCGCAGCTGTCTCTATCGGCGAAGAGGGAGTGGTCGGATCTCCTATCACCCTTTTCCTCTTCCTCTGAGGAACGGCGCGAATATCGCAACAAGCCGTTGTCCAAGAGCGAGGAACGGAAACTCTGTATCGAGACTGCCGAACAATTAACTCGCAGGCAGCACTGGACCGAAGCGGTCCAACTGTATGAGAAAGCAGAATCGTTAGGAAAACCAACTCAAGCCCTCGATCGCGAATTGGCGCCCGCATTGGCTGCCATCGGCAGACATCCCGACGCGATCGATCGCTACACTCGGTTGCTCGACAAGAACCCAAAAGACAGCGACATCCAAATCAATCTCGCTTGGACCTTGATGGAGTCCGGGAACTTTGCCCAAGCGGAGGGACATCTTCGGCAAGTCATCGAGAGGGAGCCCAAGAAGCAGGTCGCGATCTCGAATTTAGCCTTGCTGCTCGTCCAGACCGGGAGAACCGACGAGGCCTTTCAAACATTCTGTTCGATCATGAATGAGTCCGTGGCTCATCACAACATGGGAGTTCTGCTCCTGGAAATGGGGCATGTGGATAGGGCGAGGACCGCTTTCGCGAACGCCGCCGCTTTCCAAGATGCACCCAAACAAAGTTACGAATTCCTGACGGCCCTTTCCAACCCGCGCTAGAAGGATTGAGTTGGCGGCCCGGTGCGAGGGTGAGTGATTGAATGTACCTGCTACGAACCGCACGAAGGGCCACGAATCAAGAGCTGGGTACCTGGAGTCGCTCGCAGAGACGCAGAGACGCAAGATGGTTGTTGGTTGAAAGTTGAGCCCATTGTAGAACCGCTGTCCCAGCTGTTCCTGGAAGCGCGCAGAGCGATCCCGAGTGAAAGCAAATGACAAAAAAATGGTTGAGCAGAAAGATAGGACGGAGAGTTGAGCCCATTGTAGAACCGCTGTCCCAGCTGTT
>CAYXFO010000603.1:0-2555 GCA_964464255.1 uncultured Pirellula sp. | reverse complement strand
GGGCACGTCCCCGTGGTTGGCGCTAAGCTCTTCCAGTGGGGGGACCCATTGGCGAAATCTTCGTATCGAGGGGAATCCATCGATTCCATCGGAGGTTGCGCTGATCGCCAACGACTCTATGGACGGTTGGAATTCGTCTTACTTTCGCGAGGAACAACGGAAACCTCGGCTCAATGCGGACCGGATCCAAATAGAGAACGGAGATCCGTCCCGCACTCCCCAGAATAATCAGAAACGCGAACCCAATGCTGCGGTATGGAGGGTAGATCAAGGACAGATTCGAGGCAGACCAACGACCGCCAGTGGGGATCCACGCAAGGGGAGTTGGCTTGTCTATCATCGTCCCATGGCCTCGGGTGAGACGTTCCGGTACGAGTTCTTCTCGCAAGGGGATCGAATGGTTGCCCATCCCACCTTCGGCGACATTGCGATGGTTCTGACGCCTGAGGGATTGCAACTCCATTATGTCCCGGTCAACCAAGCTTTGAGGATTTTTTACGATATCGATACAGAAAACATGGTGCCCGTCGATCCCAGCCAACTTCAAGTCGACAGGTTGCCTCTCAAAGAAAATGACTGGAACCAGGTTTCCCTCGTGCATCGGGACAAGCAAATCGATTTGTCTCTCAATGGAACACGGGTCTATTCCATGCCCGTCGAACCGGAGAGCACAAGGCAGTTCGGCTTCTTCCGCTATCAGCATCAGGAGTCCTTGGTCCGCAATGCGGTCTTAACAGGACCATGGCCGCAACGTGTTACGGATGCCTTGATCGCAGATATCAACGCGACGAACCTCAGCTACCGATCGGAAGTGCCGGTCGACCAATCGTTCTCCTATTCTGCCGACTCGCTTTCCCCGTGGCACTGGCAGCCACCGGCTCGGAAGGGAGACCAAGATTGCGTTCGCATCCTGCAAGACATGGTCCTGCCGGCCGATGCGAAATTCCCGCGCATGTCGTTCGTATTACGGGGTATTTCGAATTCCGGACGCGTTCTCATGAAAATGGACTGCGTTGCGGTGGAGTTGGCGCGTTGTGCGAAGCGGAACAACATGTCGAACGATTTGCTTCAGGCTGTCGACGCATTCCAAGCAAAGAACCCGGATGCGAAACAGGCTCTGGATGCAATGCGATGCGTGATCGCTATCGAATCGCTCGACGAAAAGCAGGCTCGCGCGCAGATGCAGAGTGTCATCGACACGATAGGTTTCGATGAGGATAAACTCACCAGCACGCTGGATCAAACCGCTCTCTTCATTGTTGCGAAACATGCGTCGACGGTTCCTGCACTGCAGGATCTCGCCCTCGTCATGACCGAAAAACTTCAAAAGATAGCCATCGAAAAACGAGATAAAACTCGCGATGGGTCGTTGATGAGTCTCACCAACAGCCTGTACGGTGATTTGAAATTTGCGATGGCCTCCGCATCGTTTTCGCAGGACTCAGATGCCTCCTCGCAATGGGCAATGATCTCTCCCGACCTCCCAAGGTCTGTAGTCCAAGGTGGAAAGAACTCGCAACCGTCGACGTGGCATACAAGCTCAGGAAAAGCGGTCCATTTTGGCGCGAATCAGCGAAGTCTACTGATCTTCCAATCGCCTCTTGTGGGTGACTTTGAAATCGTTGCCGAAAGAACGACCTGGGATCGTCAGGAGATGGCCATCCTCTACGCAGGACATTCCGCTGAACCGAAGTACGATCTGTCAGCCGTGCTGGTCACCGGAGCCAATGGACAGACCGCGAAAGGATCGGCATTGGAGATTCCCGGCTTTCGGGACAAAGGCCGTGCTCGTTTCCGAATCGCAGTCAACAACGGACGCCTCACCACATTCACCAATGATGTGGAGATCCACGAGCATTCGGTATCGAATATCTCGTTCCCATGGCTCATGCTTCGCCCCGCCTATCCGGAGTTTTGCGGTGAAGTCGAGGACTTGCGAATCATCGGCTCACCGAAGATCCCCGACGAATTGGACCTCACCAATCCAAACAGCTACCAAGGCTGGGACGGTGCACTTACCCAGCAGTCGATCGCCAGAGAAAATGACCGCACGTACGGAAACTGGACCTTTGGAAATGAGGGCCTCCAAGCGTCGTCCATGGACGCTTCCAGGTTTGCCGAGAGCTACATTCGATATCGACGCCCGATGCTCGAAGATGGGGTGGTGGAATACGAATTTCAATTTGCCGACAACGCCGAAATCCATCCAGCCATCGGCAGCTATGCGTTCCTCATTCGTCAAGAAGGGATCCAAATCCACCGGGTCACGCCGCTGGCGGATGATGTTCCGGCTTTGCTAACGAACAACGCTACCCCACTTGATCCTCCATGCAAGCCGCTGGCGCTAAAAAAGAATGAGTTCAACAAGGTGCGATTGGAATTGAAAGGGGATGATGTATCGATCACCATCAACAACGATCCGGTTGCAACCGTCCGGATTAACGAGCCTGCGACCAAGCGGCATATTGGCTTGCTCCTCCTCGATGGTAAATCAGGCATAGTGCGGAACATGAAGTATCGTGGCCAATGGCCGAAAACTCTCCCGCCGGTCGCGG
>CAYXFO010000602.1:0-2556 GCA_964464255.1 uncultured Pirellula sp. | reverse complement strand
CTAAGACCGCACTCCTCTTCCCCGGTCAAGGGGCTCAAAGCGTTGGGATGGGAGTTGGCCTTTGCGAGCGAAGTCCCCGCGCCAGGGAGCTCTTCTCGACCGCCTCCGAGATCTTAGGCTACGACCTGTCGAGACTCTGTGCCCAGGGACCTGATAGCGAACTGGCACGAACAGTTCACAGCCAACCTGCTCTTTTTGTTCATTCCGTGGCAGCTCTCGCAGATTTTTTTGAGCAGCGGCCCGAGACTCAAGAAAATATCGCATTCGTCGCTGGCCTAAGCCTTGGTGAGTACAGCGCCCTGTACGCCGCCGGTTCACTCGGCTTCGAGGAAGGAGTTCGATTAGTAGCGGCTCGCGGCAACGCGATGCAGCAAGCTGCATCGGCGATTCCAAGTGGCATGGCGAGTATTCTCGGGCTCGAAAGGGAGCAAGTCGACGGTTTGTGCGATGCGTCGCGCAATGCGGGTGAGATTCTGCAGGTGGCGAATTTGTTGTGCCCGGGAAACATCGCAGTATCCGGACACACTGGCTCGCTGGACCGATGCGAACAGAACGCTTCCGATGCAGGTGCTAAATTCATTCGGCTCAACGTCGCCGGAGCGTTTCATACAAACATCATGTCGCCAGCAGTAACCCAGCTGACCGAAGCGATCGTCCAGTCGGGTCTGCGAGATGCTGAGATACCGTTGGTTGCAAACGTTGATGCAGCGCCACACCAAGATGCTCCGTCATTCGCGCAGCTTCTGACGCGGCAAATCATCTCGCCAGTTCTTTGGGAAGCCTCGCTCAGGCGAATGATTTCGGAGGGTGTTGAGCAGTTCTACGAGATCGGAGCTGGCAGGGTCCTGACTGGTACAATGAAACGGACCGATCGCAAAACCCCTTGCGAATCGTTTGGCGATTAATGTGTCAGCGGTAAAGTTGTCGGCGACGAAGGTATCTGACGAATGTCAAGAAACTAAAAGGGAAGGTTCCTACTAGGAAACAATCATGGCTAATCCATTAGGTTTGTCGGCATCATTGCAAGGCCAGATAGCGCTCGTTACCGGAGCGTCTCAAGGGCTCGGACAATCGGTCGCGATTCGTCTAGGGGAGAACGGAGCGAAGGTGCTATGCGTCGCGCGCAACGAACAGAAGCTGGCCGAGACGGTGGGTGCGATCACGGCAGCAGGAGGTGAAGCGGTCGCGATCGCTTGCGACATGACCGATCGTGCTGCGGTGGAAAAACTCTTTGAAACGGTCGAGAACGAATACAAGCGACTCGATATTTTGGTCAACAATGCTGGTATCACGCGCGATACTTTGTTGCCTCGCATGACCGATGCCCATTGGGACGAAATCATCGCGGCGAATCTGACCAGTTGCTTTCTGTGTTGTCGGGCCGCGACTCGAATCATGATGGGGCAACGCTACGGGCGCATCATCAACATGTCCAGCGTTTCCGGAATCATTGGCAACGCAGGACAAACCAATTACTCAGCAACGAAAGCGGGGATGATTGGATTGACTCGTTCTCTGTCCAAGGAACTTGCAAAGCGCAAGATCACTGTCAACGCGGTCGCGCCAGGCTTTATCGAGAGCGACATGACCAAGGCGCTCGGAGATGCGGTGGTCGATGAAGTCAAGAAGCGAGTTCCGGCCAATCGCCTGGGAACCCCGGATGATGTAGCAGCGTGCGTTCTGTTTCTCGCTAGTCCTGCAGCCAGTTACGTGACCGGCCAGGTTCTAGTGGTCGACGGTGGAATGACCGGCTAGGGTCGAAACGGACATGGCCGAACCCAACGCGATTGAGGGATCGTTAGAATTCGAATCGGTTCGCATAGGAGACTATCGATGCGGGCCTGGGCAACCGATGACCCTGATCGCAGGCCCATGTGTTATCGAGTCCTTGGATCTGTGCTTGGAGATCGCTAGCTCGGTGGCTCGATCCTGCGAGGAGTTAGGGATCCAGTATGTCTTTAAGGCTTCCTTCGATAAGGCCAATCGCACCAGCGCTGGAGGTATCCGGGGCCCGGGTATCGAAGATGGCTTAAAGGTGTTGGCTGATGTAAAGAGAAAGATAGGTTGTCCGGTGACCACGGATATCCATCTGCCCGATCAGGCAGAATCTGCGGCGCGGGTCTGCGATCTTCTTCAGATCCCTGCGTTCCTCGCCCGGCAAACCGATTTGCTCGTGGCATGCGCATCGACGGGGAAGCCGTTGAATGTAAAAAAAGGCCAGTTTATGGCCCCCTCCGATATGCAGTATGTTGTAGAAAAAGTAAGGCGTGCTGGGACGGGGGGACTGATGCTCTGCGAGAGGGGGACCTTCTTCGGGTACGGTCGATTGGTCAACGACATGACCGCGCTTCCAATCATGCGATCGTTTGGGGTTCCGGTTATCTTCGATGCCACCCACTCGGTTCAGCAACCCGGAGGATTGGGGGGAGCCACGGGAGGGAATCGAGCGATGGTGGAACCGCTTGCCCGGGCCGCAGCTGCAGTCGGAATCGATGGCTTGTTCTTTGAAACACATCCAGAGCCATCTCAAAGCCCGAGCGATGGCCCCAATATGGT
>CAYXFO010000601.1:0-2558 GCA_964464255.1 uncultured Pirellula sp. | reverse complement strand
GTGCTACCTACCGATTGTGTGGCTTCCGTGAACGCCAAGCGAGTGATCGGAACGCCTTGCTGAGAATTCGTATCGATGAACCCGCGCTCGGTGACAATGGTACCAGCACCGAGGATCAAATCCGTCAAGTCATCTCGGTCTTGATTGAAGTCGCGATCTCGGCCAGGTGCACTGAGCCCTGCCCCTGTCGTCGGATCGAACCGATAAAGGATGTTATTGAAGTACCGAACGCCATTGTTTCCACCAGCGAACTGTGGCGTACTGTTACGATTAGCAACAAGGAATCCGAACTCAAGTTGGTTGAAACCGCTATCGTTCAGCGGCATTACCGTAGAAGCCTCGATCGTCATCGGAGTTGGGCTGTCCTCCAATTCCGAAGCACCGTCCAAGTCCTCCACGCCAAAGTCGATACCGCCGTTGACGACTCCCACACCCGTTCCGGGGTTGATCAAGATGTAACGGGATGTTTCCAAGTTGTCGACGGAGAAACCTCGGTAATCGCCGTTCGGCCGAATGAAGGTGTCTCGCATCTCGAAGTTGGCGATCCCCACCTCATTACCGATCTCTCCGGTGAATGAATTACCTAAGAGTGTTCGAGTATTGCCATCAGAGCTGGATTGGCTGATATAGAACGGAACATCGCCCAAGGTGTATTCGACACGCGACGAGAGATCCAAGAACTGCGAGAAAACGGGGGGAACGGTTGTCGAACGAGCATCGCCAACTCGATCCTCAACAAGCAGTCTCGTGCTCGAAACTGGCAGGATCCGTACGTTCGCATTACCGACGGCGGTATTGAGACGATTCGCTAGTACCGCAGGGACTTGAGTTCGATTGGTCAATGCCAAGAAATATCGCCCTTGAGGCAATTCCGATGGACCGAGGAACGGATCCAATGATCCCGTCGAACCCCGTCCGAGATCCGCATTGTTGGCGATGGTGATCGGTGCATGGCGATCATCGAGGATATTGCTGTTCTCACCCATTCGAACCAAGGTTCCGTTGGACGAGAAGAGATACATCGACATATCAGCGCGGCCGATGCCGTCTGCGTAATCGATATCGAAGATGGTAGAAAGATACTCGCGAAGCGGTGTCACCAAACTCGGATAATCGATGGTGAATGTAAACCAATCGATGTCGTTTGCACTGCTTAGCGATCCGGAGACTGAAATAGCCTTGCGATCTGTTTGAAGCAGATTGCCGAGTTCCTGAGCGGTCAGGAACGTGTTGTTTGGACCTGCCGTGTTGGTCGTTGCCGTGGGTAGATCACCCGCGATTTCCCCGCTTTCACCGACGAGCGGAGAATGCCTTGGAACGCCGTTGAGGCTCAAGCCGGTGGTCGCAAATCGAATGTCGGCGTACCCGACGTATGTTCCTGGAAACTCCTGGTCTTCGCCTAGACGCACTTGAAGCTGATAAGCGCCCCGCGATCGCCCTTGACCAACCGACGAAGGATCACTCAAAGCAGGCGTGGATACTGGCTGGCCCGGAAACTGGTTGCTGGAACGCACACGCACATGGTAGAGAGTTGCTTGATTCGCCAGGCCTGGCAACCTCACTCGGAAACCCGCATCCTTTACGTTGGTGCTGTAATCGTCCCGCGCATCCCCGCGTGAGCTTTGCGGTACAATTCCGAGCGGGCTCTTTCGCAACGGATTCACGCTGTTGCCACCGAGCGCTGAGAACAAAGGATTGGCGACTCGATCCACTTCCTCCGCGTAAGAATTGTCAGACAGAGCTAGAATACTTCCGTCAGCAGCAATGAGTTCCACAACCGTGTCTAGGCTTGCGTCGGTTCGATCGATATCCAACCAAACCTCGGTGCCGCCAAATGCCCTAAAGCTGTAGACATCCACATCGGAAGGTTTGCCGATCACCCCCTGCACCTGGAACCCAAGCCGCGTGTTTTCATCCCCGCTCTGTAGAGAACGCGCCAGTTGACCGAGATACTGCGCATTTTCAGGGGTGTCATTTACCGATGCACTCGTTGAACGAGGCAACTCCTTCTCGCTTGCGACCCCAACATTGCGATCGTTCGAATAGGTCTGCATTGACACTCCTTGCCAAGAACCGATCGGCACGGTCTCGTCGACGTTTTGGGGAATCAATTCCAAGAATGTCGTGATCGTCGAACTCGTTGCCGTCGGACTCACTTGCCAAGCGAGGGCGGTTGTCACGTCTGCTAGCCCGAATACTCGGCCGAGATTTGGATCGTTAAACGGAGGCAAATTGGTCTGATTGATATTGCCTTCGAGCGTGTAATTGGTGCCATTTCCTTCGATCGCATTGGCTAGATTACGAAATGAATCCGCTGCGAACCCGACATAGGATGCATTGACAAGTTCAGGGCCAGGTTCGAGGATCCCCCCTTGTGAGAAGCCAACTCGCTCAGGACCGTCGATCGTAAAGACGCGGAAATCGTTCTTGCCCGGCGTTCCGGTAATATACAAAAAGTCATCGCTGATGCGCTCGATATCTTCATCGAGGTAATTGATGAATCGTATGTTGCCCAGCGGTGCACTGCTTTCAAACGTCACTGTATTGAACAGTTTAGC
>CAYXFO010000600.1:0-2561 GCA_964464255.1 uncultured Pirellula sp. | reverse complement strand
GGATCTCCACAGTCCAAACAACCCACTCGGGCCGTTGACTCGAATGGAACGCGTAGAGCCGCGAGTCGAGAACGTATCCAAGGCTGTGATCTGGAGCGAATCGATCAGGTCCCCTAGATGCGAAGCGAATTCCTCCGTATCGATCGCTTGACTGCTCGTAACCAAGTGGACTTCGCAATCCAGAGCGAGCAATCGCTCGGCGAGATGATGCACATACGCCAAGTTGTGCCCTGCATACTGCGGCTCAAATACCAATACGCGCATGAATGACCTTTAGCGGATCGTCGTTAAACTAACAACGTCGCAATCATGTCAGATTCCGTGTCGCAAGCCAATAGCACTCTCTCGCGAATGCTTGCATTGCAGGACCTCGGTGGCTGGTGGTCGCTAGGCAAGAATTTCCGGAACCACACGACAGGGTTCGACGCCTGTGAGTCGGCTGTCGAGCCCCTGGAATTTCACGCTAAATCGTTGATGGTCGATCCCGAGCAAATGCAAGATGGTGGCATGCACATCGTGAACCGACACGCGATTCTCGACCGCATGGTAGCCGAATTCGTCGGTGGCGCCGTAGCTCGCGCCCGGTTTGAAGCCACCCCCTGCAAACCACATGGTGAAGCCAGCTAGATGATGGTCCCGTCCGTCCCCTTGAGCCATCGGGGTGCGGCCGAACTCGGAACCGAATACGATGATCGTGTCTTTGAGCATATCGCGTTGCTTCAAATCGGTGATCAAGGCTGCGACCCCTTGGTCGACTTCTTTCGCGGTACCTGCCGAGTGTTCTTTCACAGCCCCGTGATGATCCCAATCGCGATGATAGAGTTGAATAAAGCGGACGCCTCGTTCGGCCAATCTTCGAGCCAGCAAGCAATTCGATGCAAACGAACCATCACCACCGCGCGTGCCATAGAGATCCACGACATGCTGCGGTTCGTTGGACACGTCCATCAGTTCAGGAACGCTCGCCTGCATGCGGAAGGCGAGTTCATACTGCCGAATGCGAGTTGCGATTTCGGGATCTTCGAGTCGTTTCTCCGCGAGGGAGTTGAGGGATTGGATGGCATCGACAACATCGCGCTGCTGGTTAGAGGATACCCCTTTTGGATTACTCACGTAGAGGACGGGATCGCCTGTGCCACGGAATTCGACACCTTGGTATTGTCCGGGTAAAAAACCCGAGTGCCATTGCCGAGCGGCGATCGGTTGTTTCTGGCCATACTTGCCCGTCGAGACCATGACGACAAAGCCGGGCAGATTCTCTGATTCGGCACCCAATCCGTACAGCAACCACGAACCCATCGCAGGTCGACCGCTGATCATGGATCCGGTGTTCATAAAGGTGTGTGCTGGATCATGGTTGATCGCATCGGTGTGGAGCGATCTTACGATGCACATGTCGTCGGCACACTGAGAAGCAAGGTTTGGCCACAATTCCGAAATCCACTGTCCCGAGTTACCCCACTGCTTGAAGGGATGTTGGGGTGCGAAGCAGTTCAGTTTCTGACCTTGGAGTTGAGCGATCTGTTGCCCCTTCGTGATGGAATCGGGCATCGGTTGCCCGTGCATTTCCGCGAGTTTAGGCTTAGGGTCGAAGGTTTCCAGGTGAGTCATTCCTCCAGCCATGTAGAGCCAAATGACTCGCTTGGCTTTCGGCGGGTGGTGGAGCGGGTCGATGATCCCTCGCGATGCGGTGGCAATTGCGTCGTCATTGGCCAGGGCGTGTTTGGAAAGGAGGGACCCGAGCGCCATGGCGCCAACGCTGATACCGGGCCGAGCCAAGAAAGTGCGGCGAGCGATGCTGTCTGATAGATTCCACATGGTCATGTTTAGTATCGGGTGATGGTTTCGTGCAGATTCAGGATGACTCGCGCGACACTGGTCCAAGCGGCCAATTCCACGGGATCAAGATCCTGGGCTACGGGTCGAGCACCATTGGCGGCGACTTGTTTGGCCATAGCGGGATTAGCGAGATAATCTCGGCGCTGTTTCGCGAGCAAGTCGATTAGAACCGACGATTCGTCGGGATTCGCGGGGCGAGACAGTGCGCGCTTCATGGCGTATTCGATTTTCGCAGCATCGTTCCCCTCATGACGCGAAATGGACTCCGCGAACGTTCTTGCAGCTTCCACATAGGTTGGATCATTGAGCAGTGCCAGCGACTGGAGCGGAGTGTTCGATCGTGGCCGATCGGCGGTGCATTCCTCGCGATTGGGTGCGTCAAAGACGAGCAGGCTTGGATGCAGATACTGGCGTTGCCAATGCGTGTAGAGACCTCGCCGATAGAGTTGATCACCGGCCCCGTTCTGCCATTCGCGCTGAGGGAAATTGAGGTATGCCCAATAGCCTGGTGGTTGGTAGGGTCGGACGCTGCGCCCGCCGATTTGAGTGACCAGCAATCCACTGATCGCCAGTGAATTGTCCCGCACGAATTCAGCATCGAGCCGGAATCGGCTTTGATGACCGAGATATCGGTCGTAGGGATCTTTGTCTCGCGCAACCGCATCGGCAATCGATGACTGTCGATATGTTTTCGACATCACGACGATTTTGACCCAACGTTT
>CAYXFO010000599.1:0-2569 GCA_964464255.1 uncultured Pirellula sp. | reverse complement strand
ACCATCGCGATGCTGCTATCGTTGACGAGCCATCGAGTACGAGTACGAGTACCGTTCGCTTACGCGTCCTGAGTACGAGTACGAGGGGATCCTGCTCCACGCCCTTCGCAAAGCCTCAGGGACGTGCCACCCAATACCATTTCCATCAGGGTGTATCAGCGTTCATCAGTGGTTTAGGGATTGAAGCAGAACATCCAAACAGTCGCCGGCTTAAGCCGGTACTACGAACGGGAACCGGTCTCATGTCTCAAGTCTTACGTCTCAAGCCTGACCAAGAATGAGCGGACGTTCATCATTCCTCGACGCCATGCCTGTCCGGGTTTTTCAATTCGCCCGATCAGAACGGCCGGGTGACTGCAGGCAGCAGCCTGCGGGGCCGTGCGTGCCCAGGCAGGAGCCTGGGCACGAGGGAGCCTGGGGACGAGGGAAGGCAGCCTGAAAGACGGTCGATTCGTTCACTGACGCTTGTTACAATCCGTTTGTCAGCTGTCGATCATAAAATGTCAAATCGATGCCACCAAACACGGATGGATCATGTCAACTACCGAAGCCGCTTCCAAAGTCTTTGAAGAAATCGCTCACTTGTTCGCATCGGCACCAAGCGATGAGCAGATCCTATGCTTTCGTCCCTCCACCGAAGTATCGCAACGAGCTGCTCAACTCCTCGAACTGAATCGTAACGGAATCAACGACGACGACCTGCGACACGAACTGGATCAGTACGAGCAAGCCGAACTTTTGATGCGCATGATCAAAGCCCGAATACGTGCTCGACAGGGAAACTAGCCCACATGAGTGAGTATGTTCCTGCGGAACTCCGACGAGTGGTTCGTGAGCGTGCGAAACAGCGATGTGGCTTGGACGTGTTTCACCTGCAATCGCGCCAAAGGAAGCGACCTTGCGTCAGTCGATCCCGCAACCGGCGAAGTCGTCCGGCTTTTCAACCCAAGATCCGATACATGGGAAGATCACTTGGAAGTGAACGAAGACGGTTTCCTGAATGCCAAATCCGCAATCGGACGTGTAACCGTCGCACTTCTTAAACTCAATCGACAAGAACTTCTCGCGATTCGAACTCTCTTTTCAAAGACACGACGCAAGCCGAGGTAGCTTTGTCAGTCGGCTGCAGCGGATCAGCGATGCCACTTGAGGGTTGAGCAGAAGCAGCCGTGCTTGGTTCTTGGTTCCTAGTGCTTGGTTCCTAGTGCTTGGTTCCTAGTGCTTGGTTCCTAGTGCTTGGTGCCTAGTGCTTGGTGCTTGGTGCCTGAAGTCTGAAACCTGAAGTCTGGGCTTTGCCAAACAGTCGCCGGCTTAAGCCGGTACTACGAACGGGAACCGGATGCTAGCGCATTGCGGCTAATCAATAGGCAATCGCGCTCGCGGAGACGCAGAGAGCAAACAGCCGTGCCTGGCGAATCGATTCGCGGCAGGATGGTTCGGGTGGGAGCTTTGGATCGCATGATTCCCGCCCTGGTGCCTACAGCGCAAACTACAGCGCGGAGGGTGCTTTTTCGGACGAAAGTGGGCAAGAAGATGCTGCGGAAGAGAGAGTCACGACGGCGGAGCGTCGTGCCACGATGGCCCCGATTTCCCAAAGGAAAAGCGGGGTTTTTGAGGCTTTTTCGCGAGTGAGAGCGGAGAGACTCGAACTCTCGACCCAAGGATTAAAAGTCCTTTGCTCTACCGACTGAGCTACGCTCTCGCAGTGGGATGGTGATGCAGAAAACCATGTCCTCGTTAGTCCGTAATCGGGCGCCGGGTCTTAACGGGACACTCGCCGGAATTTCGGTCCCCAAACCGCTCTCCAAGTCGGATCGGTTGGGATACGATAGACTCCTCTCTCTCAATCACCCTCGCGATACTACCAAAGTCACATAAATTTTGAAGGGGTTTCTGTCCGCAGGAACTCACAAAGATCGTTTCCATCACCCCCCAATGCAACTCTTCCAACCCTTTCCCTCCGATTCCCACAGTCTTGACACCCGGTCAGATCCCCGGCTCGTTCGTGCGATTCTCCCCTTGATCGTGACGATTTTGCTTAGTTTTGCGTCGATCTGGGCGGGCTCGGGGCCGTCGGAATGGGTCGTGGTGGTCAATGGCAACTCGATCAACTCCCGCACCCTGGCCAACCACTTCTGCTCCCTCCGGAATATCCCGTTCCGGAACGTCATCGTGCTGGACTCGGTCCCCGATTCCGATCGGATCGAGATCGATGAATTTCGCGACAAGATCCTCACACCCATCATCCAACAGATCGACGCGCGCGGATTGGCCCCCACGATCCAAGGGATCGCCTACTCGTGCGATATGCCGACCGCTGTCTCCCTCGATTCGGACTTGGCTAATATCCAGGACCGAAACAAATACCTCACCCCCGTCGGTTCCCTCAGCGGATTGACGTATCTCTACCGCCATGTGCTCAGCAAGAATCCGAACTATATCGCCTTCGATGCCAATTGGTTCGCGGCTCGGGACGCGAATGTTCTGCTCAACCCCTACGCAGGGACCGCCGAAGAACGGAAGGAACTGCAAGCCTGGATCGATAACCGCGAACATGAACAGGCTGCAA
>CAYXFO010000598.1:0-2569 GCA_964464255.1 uncultured Pirellula sp. | reverse complement strand
TCCTTGTCGCTGACATCATGAACGAGCGGGGTTAGTTCCTTGCATCGTCGATGGAAGTGACACCTGAGGTCTTGCGATTCAAGTCCCTCACGTGGCCATTGTGTGATTGCAAACTCACACTGCAACCATCGTTCCATCCTGGATAAAGATTCCTAAAACTCGGAAAATCCGTGTTTTTCCGATGGAGCCCAAGGCGATGTGGGCCATCGGCTTTGTAAGGCCTTCCGTTGCGTTTGTAATCCTAACCAACCACTGCACCGAGGCAAGGGAAGCGACACATGCTAGCAATTGCGATGCTTTCTAAATCCGTACGACGGACTTCCTAGTCGGTCGTCTATCACCACCACGGACTGGGAAGTCCGTGTTACAACCGCACGTCGGGAAGCGATATCTCAAGCTGATCGAAGCTGTCGAGCGTTGTCCCCTGGTAGGATTCCGGCAACGGTGCGTTGTTCGGTCGGATGCATGCGACAGCCTGCATGCCGGCCTCGGTTGCTGCGATCAGCTCAGCGGCGACATCGGAGAGAAAAAGAATCTCGTGTGGTTCGAGTTTGCAGTCTTCGGCGATTCGGCGATAGCTGATGGATTCTTTCTTATTGCCGATCGTGGTGTCGTAATGGGCGGCGAACATGTGCGTCAGGTTTCCTTGCGTCGTATGTCCGAAGAACATTTGCTGTGCGAGGATGCTGCCGGAGGAATAGATTCGGAGTTCGAGCCTGTTCTTTTGCCATCTGCGAAGGGCGGGAACGACATCGTCAAAGAGTTCGGATCTCAGAGTTCCGGAGCGGAAGCCCGACTCCCAAATTCTGCCTTGCAGAGCCTTGAGACCGGTGGTCTTGCTGTCGCTATCCATCAGTCGGTTGACAGCATCGACCGCGTTATCGATCGCTTGTTGGCGACCAATTTCCGATTGACGCCACGGGTCTGCGGTGGTGCTCAGGCCGCTTTCAGCGGCGATGTGGAGCAGAGGTTCCTTGAGGGAATCATCCTCCCAATGGCTTGCGAGAAAGGCAGCCACTTCCCGGCGCACGAAAGGGAACATGACATCGTAGACGAATCGCACATCGGCAACCGTCCCTTCGATATCGAGAAGTACGCATCGTGCGGTGCGATGAATCATTCCGGTTTCCGCGGAATCATGAACCATCGGGCACTAGGTCTTGATCAAGGGTTTGGCGTCGGAGTTGGAACCCGAAACGTAGGATGTACCAAAGCACATGGGGCTGTAGTCGCTATGCACTCCTTGTTCGATGTAATGAGGTGTCCATCCAGCTTGATCTTCGAAGAAACGGATGCAACGGATTCGTCGATCATCGCATAGGTTGAACCAATGCTTCATGCCGCAGGGAACATTGATCATATCTCCGCTTTCGACGGTAACGCTGAAGACGGGTCCATTTTCAGGATGAAGATGAAATACTCCGCGACCTTCGACGGTGAATCGAACTTCGTCTTCGGAGTGTGTATGTTCTTTATTGAATTTCTGGAGCATGGCATCGAGGTTGGGTGTCCCTGCATGGACATTGATCACATCTGCGGTGACGTATCCGCCGGAGGCTTTTACCTTCTCAATTTCCGGTGCGTATTCTTGGAGGATATCGGCATCGGTTGCATTTTCGGCGAGTCGGCCAGCGACTTGCCAACGCTCAAACCAAATTCCGTACGGCTTGAGGAAATCGATGATCTCATCGTGTTCCGTCAGGTTGCGATTTTGCTCAGGAATGTGAACTGTCGCCATGGGATGCTCCGCAGAGTATTGGTTAATGGTTACTTCTGACTTGGGTTCGGTTCGGAGTTCTCTCCACCCTCCGCAGGGTTTCCAACTTGTTGAGGCGGCGTTCCCGCGAAAGGATTCGATAAGCCCGGTGGAGGTTTCAGATCGGTCCGTGTTCCGACGATCACTGGATTCTCGTCTCGCTTGGCTTCCTCTTCTTGGTAGTAGATGCCTTGAAGGATCTGGGGGACCACTACGACCGAGAGTCCGGATAGGGCGAATAAAACAGCCAGGACAATCAGAGATTTGTTGGACGGTTTTCCTCTTGCCGGCGAGGGACTTTGGGCCGATGCGGCTTGCGAAGGGGATGCTTGAGATTCTGCGTCGGACACGATCGAGAGACCTGTCAAAATAGTTGTTGAAAACGGGGAAAAGCCAAAGGAAAACAACTGAACGAACCGCATCACGATATCGTCGTACGATCGGCATTGCAAGAATCGATCGATCGGGAAGGGTTCAATTTCCAGGAGCCAATTTCGGTATTGTGAGTTATCCTAGTAGGCGATATGTCGCACAAATCGCTTACTGTTCCAACTTCGATTCCGTTCCCCGCTCGCTCGCTGGGAAGCGTCCTGCAGAATTTAATGGGGATTCCTGCTAGCCACAGCCAGTGGCTGATAGAAAACGGATGCGTTGGAATCAACCAGCGTATTTGCCGGCGAGTGCGGGAACGTGTCGAGCCAGGGGATGTGCTGGACATCGATTGGGTCCCCATGCCGGTCGCTTCCCCACGCGTGTCTAAACGCCAGGCGAATCGTTCGGCGATCGAGTTCCTGTACGATGACGCGGACCTGT
>CAYXFO010000597.1:0-2576 GCA_964464255.1 uncultured Pirellula sp. | reverse complement strand
CGCATTTCGCCGACCAGGATGATGTTGGGGGCCTGTCGCAACATGGCTCGAATGATGCGGGCGAAGTCGAGGCCGATGTTGTGCCGAACCTCCACTTGGTTGATACCCGGCAAGTAGTATTCGACCGGGTCCTCGGCCGTGATGATCTTGCGGTCTGGTCGGTTCAAGGCGTTCATGGCGGCATACAGCGTCGTTGTCTTGCCGGAACCTGTCGGACCGGTTACCAGGAAGATGCCATTAGGACGCTTAATGAGACTGGTAAAGATTTTGAAGTCACGATCGCAGAGACCGAGCTGTTTGACCCCGACGCGGATGTTGTCCTTGTCGAGTAGTCGCATGACGCAGGATTGGCCATGGTTGGTTGGGATGACCGAAACGCGAAGATCGAGTTCCTTTTCGGCGACCGTAATCTTGATACGACCGTCTTGGGGTCGCCGGCGCTCGGCGATGTCCATCCGCGCAAGAATTTTGATACGGGAGAGAATCGCACTCAAGAGGCGGCGTGGTGGACTGTCTCGCTCCACCAGCACGCCGTCGATTCGGTACCGAATCCGAACGCGATCTTCGAACGGTTCAACGTGGATGTCAGAAGCCCGCAACTGGACAGCTTCCTGAATCATCAGCTGAACTAATTTTACGACGGGGGCAGAGTCTTCGTCGTACCCTTCATCGTCCGACATCTTGTCTTCTTCGGTTTCGGTGAAGTCGATTTGGGTGTCGGTGAATTCTTGGAGCATCGAGTCGGCGGACTCCCCTTCGACCTGACCGTAGTAGCGGTTGATGGCTTCCTGGATGAGTTCTTGGGGTGCCAGGGCGGTATCGACTTTACGGTTGAGGATGAACCGCAGCTTTTCGATAGTTTCGATATCAAATGGGTCGGAGACTAGGACCTTGATCGTGTCATCTTCTTCGGCGTAGGGGATAATCTTGTTTTCGCGAGCGACCGATTCGGGGACGAGTTGGATGATTGGGTCGGGGATACGGACCGCGGACAGGTCGACGTATTCGAAGCGGTGGAACTCGGCCAGGGCCATGGTGACTTCCTCGCCGGTAGCATAGCCGAGGCTGATGAGACAGAGGCCGATTTGCCGGTCCTCCTTTTTCGCAATTTGCTTGGCTTCGTTGAGCTGCTCGAGGGAGACGGTGCCCTGGGCGAGGAGCAGATCGGTATAGTCCCTCATGGGTTGGTCCATGGGAAAACTCCAGCAGACGAGGATGGTTGAATCGCGTTGGAAGTTCCGAGGCTAGCTAAACCTTCCCCGGACCCCTCAGTATATCGCAAGAGCTTTCGCGCCCACAAACAAGTTCTGGCAACTTCCTGGCGAATTCTCAGGAAAAACGGCACTATGGCGAGTTCTAGCCAGCCAGGTGGCTGAGAACTTGGAGGACGCCATTGAGGTGTGCCATCCGTGGTCCGTAGCGATCCAGGAAATCGGAGAAGACGTATTCGCTATCGGCTAGGTCATCCTTCGAATCCTCGACTTCATCGGCCATTTTTTGGAGGAAGTCGGTTTGAACTCCTGAGAGGGTTTCTAGGGCAGACTTGCAGGAGCGGACCAGATGGGGATGAGCGTTGCGCCACTGGGCGATTTCGGTCTGCCGTTGGTTGTTGGCTTGATTGGCGGACTGCAAAACCTGCTTGTTGACATGCAGCAACTGTTCGATGAGCTGGTTTTGGCGATTTTGGACTTCGACCAGTTGCCGCGTTAATGCAATCAAAGTGGATGCCAAGTCAGCAGGACGTTGTTCGCGGGTTTGCGGACTGGTCGCATCAGCCGACACATTGATGGAAAAGACAGGCGAAAAAGGGCTTGGGTCATTCGACATAATGATGCCTTGGGTGGCGAAATGCAGGCTAACGAGACAAATCCAGTATAATCCGCTGCGCGCGCGAAAGTCGAGGTGCTGGCAATCAACTGTTCTCAGGATTGCCCCAAAAACACAGCATAAAGTGGGCGGATTGTGCCGAGAAATTCGGCTAGGACTATTTGGATTGGATGAATTGCTGAATGAAAGTCGAAGGAGAAGCGTGCGAATCACCTGGTCTCATGCAACTCACTTGACGCGACGTACTTGATATGGATGGATTGCAGTCATCGACGGAATCGATTCTGGGGTTTCTCGCTATTCGACAGCGGGAACCGCATGGATTCTACGGTGGCTACCTCGTCGTCAACTCTCGGGCCAGACCCTTGGAATTCCACTGCACTCTTCCAGTCCAGCCGACTCGAGCCCAGCAAATCCTTTATGGTGCGACGTTGACCGAGTACATCTGTGGCGAGTTGATCGCCCGAACTCTGTTAGGGAAAGCCGCCGCGAAGCCGAAACTGGTGCTGACCGATTGCCATGCCTCTCTGGCCGTTCGGCATTGGATGGATCAACCCTTGCTGCATGTTGCCCCCGACTCGCTGAGAACCCCCGACTCGCTGAGAACCCCCGACTCGCTGAGAACCCCAGAGGGGCGTGCGATAGACGACATCGAGGGATTCATCATTCCGGAAATGAACACGAGAGATTCCCGTTACACGAGTCAGCAGCGGCATAACGCAACTTTTTCCTGCATCACCACCTATGGA
>CAYXFO010000596.1:0-2583 GCA_964464255.1 uncultured Pirellula sp. | reverse complement strand
AGTCATCAGATTCAGAAACTGGCCAAAATCGTGGAGCAAAAATTATGAGTATTTTGAAGAGTGTCCGAGTTGGCGATGTCATGAAACGGGAATTCGACCTCGTGGATAGCAAACTCACGGTCCGCGAGGCATTGCTTTCCATGAAGTACCCTGAAACACGCGCCTTGATCATCGACAAGCTCGATTCGGATGACGAATATGGGCTAGTCCTCATTTCAGACATCGCCAAAAAGGTCTTGGCTGCAGATCGCTCGCCGGAACGGGTCAATCTCTACGAAATCATGGCCAAGCCGGTGCTGAGTGTCCCACCAGA
The DNA here is from genome assembly GCA_964464255.1 of uncultured Pirellula sp. GTDB lineage: Bacteria > Planctomycetota > Planctomycetia > Pirellulales > Pirellulaceae > JBKCUI01. The sequence goes on along the minus strand of CAYXFO010000596.1, from coordinate 2,270 downwards.
AATGAGTATCAAGCACTGTGCTAAGCTGCTGGAAAGCTTCTCGATTATGCGAGCGCCTGTGATCAGCAACGGGAAGGTCGTCGGCATCGTTAGCTTTCACGATTTAGTCCTTCGTGGACTCTTGGAACTGATCAAAGACCACTGATACGGTTCCAAATCCAGATCAGGGTTCGGCATGGGGAACCTGTTTGCGCTCCACCTCGTCGAGCGATCGCTGTTGCACTGAGTCATCAGCGTCGCCAAAGCTCGACATTCACGTTGCTTTCCGTAAACATTCAAGCGGGTGCTCAGCAGCCAGGGATTGCATTTCCCTCCAGAAAACGCTGGCTTTTTGGATGGCGGCTGATTAACGATCGGTCCGGCACGCGGCTTGTACTAAGGGACTCTCGTGTTCAACCGGAACTTCTGAGCCCCAACGGGACTCACAGGAATTCAGCCGAGAGAAAGCAGCCATGCCGAAACGAGCCTCCCGCCGACCTGCGAAACCTAGCCGCCGAAACAACGACTACGCTTATTTTGACGAGGACCGAGACATTTCCGCAGACTACACCCCCGGCCTGGCCTACGAGGAAGAAGAAGAGGAAGAGGATACCGATGCCAGCGAAGTCGCGGCCTTCGACGAAGAAGCGATCGATGAAGAGCTAGAAGAGGACTTCTTCCACGAAGAAGACGACGAAGTTGTCGATGCCACCGAAGACCCGGTCCGAATGTACCTGATGCAGATGGGTGAAATCCCGTTGCTGACGCGCCAACAAGAAATCTCGGCCGCTCGCAAAATCGAAGGGACCCGTTTCCGATACCGCAACTGGATGCTGGCTTCCGACTTCATGTTGCAAGGGGCTACGAAACTGCTCGAGCAAGTCCGTGACGGCAAGCTCCGACTCGACCGCACCATCGAAGTCAGCGTTACCAACGCGACCGAAAAAGTCGCCATCATGCGTCGCATCGGTCCGAATATCAAAACTCTCCGTCATCTGCTCCTCCGCAATCACGGCGACTTCCACACCGCGATCAACAAGAAACTTCCGAAGCACGAACGGCACGAAGCCTGGAAGCGGTTGGTCTGCCGCCGCAACAAGGCGGTTCGATTGATCGAAGAGATGAACCTGCGGACCAATCGCCTCGAACCGATGTTCGCAAAGCTCCGAACGATTCAAAATCAGATGGCGAATTTGAAAGAAAGAATCGCAGAGGCTCGCCGGACCGGTTTTGTCGATGGAACGACGATTGAAAAGCTGCTGCAGGAACTGCGTTACCTGATGCGGATCACCTACGAATCGCCTGCCACCCTGACTCGACGCGTCGATCGGGTCCATGTTTATCGTCTGCAGTACGATGCTGCCAAGCGAGACCTCTCGGCTGGCAATCTTCGCTTGGTGGTCTCGATCGCCAAGAAATACCGCAACCGTGGATTGAGCTTCCTGGATTTGATCCAAGAAGGAAACACCGGCCTGATGCGAGCTGTCGATAAGTTCGAACACGAACGGGGATTCAAGTTCTCGACCTATGCCACTTGGTGGATTCGCCAAGCCATCACGCGAGCGATCGCCGATCAGAGCCGAACCATTCGTGTGCCGGTCCACATGATCGATACGATGAGCAAGGTGCGTCAGGTCACCCGCGACCTGATCCAGGAACTGGGCCGCGAACCGAGCGTCGAAGAAACCGCCCGCCGGGCTGGCTTGTCCCTCGATGACGCTCGTGTAGTGATCAAGATGGCTCGCCAACCGCTGTCTCTCGATCAACCGGTCGGTGATCACGACGAAAGCTTCTTCGGTGAATTCCTCGAAGACTATCGAGATCACGACCCGCTTTACGAAACCAACCAGCAAACCTTGAAGACCCAGATCCAGGAAGCGATGCAGACGCTGAACTATCGCGAGCGAGAGATCCTCAAGCTGCGATACGGTTTGGCCGACGGTTACGCCTACACCCTTGAGGAAGTCGGCAAGATTTTCCAAGTAACCCGCGAGCGAGTGCGTCAAATCGAGAGCAAGGCGGTCAAAAAGCTACAGCATCCGCAACGGAGCAAGTCGCTGGTCAGCTTTGTCGATGGGGTTGAAATCCCGAACTTCCCTGAGACCCCCTCGAACGAGCAGCCACTGTAATCTGCGGCGGTTATTCGAGATTCCCAGTTAGCTAAACTGGCCCCGTTCTCGATCCTGCGGTTCGCATTGTGAAATTATGATTTCGGCTCTACCAATTCGGCGAGACGAGTATTTCTCAGGGGGCTTCATAACCCGACGCGTGAGCGAGGGACGCACGAGGGA
>CAYXFO010000595.1:0-2583 GCA_964464255.1 uncultured Pirellula sp. | reverse complement strand
CGGCGTTGAAGGTTTTGGTGAAATCCCAATTGATAGTCGTGTAGGAGACGACTTGATCACTGACCCACGATTCCGGCTCGGTTGATCCGCTCTTGGGCCGAAGAACCCGCATGATCCCTTGCCGATTAGGATTGAGTAGCAGATGTCCGTGAATGATGGAATCGAATTCATTGGGGGCGATGATCATGCTGCCGCCTATCCCTTTGATGCCATCGACACCGAGAGGTTTCAAGGCGGATAGAACGACGACCGAGCCGCTGCTGCTCTTGCCGATTTCTCGAACCATGGCGAGCGGATCGACAAAGAATGAAATCTGAGGCCGCTCTCCTTCCGTTCCGACACATCGGCTCATGATCGTTGTGAAGTCGCGGTTGTCGGCAAGCGGTTTGTGATCGATGCCATTGCCGGTCCAGACCATGGCAAGTTGTTCGAGGTAATCGGTCTTGGTACAAGCCACGAATACTCCGGAGTCGATGAAGAATCCGGCGCTTTCTCCTGGGCGTCGCCCTGAGAGGGTTGTGAGGGTGATCTTGCCAACATCTTTGCTCTCGGGTGGCCGGCCAGCTTGATCGGCTGCCTGAAGCGCTCGATCGAGCAATAGTTGCAGGGCAGGCAATTCGTCACCCGCCTCCAGCATGACCACAAACGCTGGCTCGGCCTTGGTCCCGATCAGTGCCATGGCGAACTCGCCGTTGGGAACGGAAAGGAGTTCCTCAAAGTTCAAGCCGATCGCGTCCTGCATCCCTTGAAGATTGCCGATCAGAGTCGAGTAAAACGATCCCAAGATCGGCTTGATCTGCGGATCCTCAGCCATTTTCCCCATCCCGGTGACGGAGAGCCGTTCCTTCAAGTCCCTGGTATCATCGATACGCATATATGCCAGGGTTTTGTTGGAAAAGAGCCGAGGAGCGGTCGGCCGTTGGGCTTGAGCAGTAGCCAAACCAAAGGAAAGGGATAATGCCAGCGCCGCCAGGAATGTGTATACGGTTTTCATAGTGGTGTGTATTCGGGGGCCCGAACCAGATATTGACAAAATTTTTGTGAAACGATCCTCAGCATTTTAACTCCAATCCGCGCCTTGTTCGATCTCTTGAACAATTAACGCTTGGTATTGCTCCTCGCAAAACCGGTCGGTCATCCCGGCGAGATAGATTCCGGTCGCGCGAGACACACCCCAGGAACCAGCCAGGGTTTGAAAGCGGTCGGGGAGCCTGGCGGGATGATGGAGCAGCAAATCGAATAACTCCCGCAATCGCTCTGCAGCTTGTTGGCGAATCTGTATCAAACGGGGATGACGATAGACATTCTCGAAAAGGAAACGCTCCAACTGTCCTTTGTCTGCCGCAAAAGTATCGGTCATTTCAAGGCGACAACCTTCCTGCTGCACATCCAACGACGTCCGCCCTTGGAGAGACTCCAGGATCCGCTTTGACTGTTCGAGCAGGTCGCTTATTTGCAATTCGATCAGGGTGTGAACGAGCAATTGTCGCCGCCGTTCAGGCTCGGCTTGGTCTAGGGGGACCAAGTGCCGGGCCCGCTCGACGAGCGCCAAGCCCGAGAGTTGTTGCCAATCGAGCAAACCCAACTTGAGTGCATCGTCGACATCATGCGCATCGTAGGCGATGCTGTCGGCAGCATCGACCACTTGGATTTCCAGCATCGGAGTTGCGGCTTGGTCTTTGTGACTGCGGAACTGTTGGCCGGAGAGAACCTCGCGAGTCAGGTTGAGGCCGGGGTACTGCGTGTAGCGTTGTTCGAGATGGATTACCAGGTCCAGGGCGAACTGATTGTGGGAGAAGCCCCCTTCATGTCGGAGCGACTCATCGAGCGCATCTTCACCGCAGTGGCCGTAGGGTGGGTGCCCTATATCGTGTAAGAGAGCAAGGGCCTCGATCAAGTCTTCGTTGAGGCCAAGCGTTCTGCCGATGGTTCTGGCCAGCGAAGCAACTTCATGGGTGTGGGTCAATCGCGTTCGATGATAATCCCCCATATCCCCCGTAAACACCTGCATCTTGCCACTTAATCTTCGAAACGCAGCGCTATGCAGGATGCGATCGCGATCCCGTTGAAAGGGACCGCGATATCGATGGTGAGGTTCATTGTGCTCTCTCCCCTCGGAATCAATGGAGTGCATGGCATACGAAGCGAGCAAATGCTGCTCTCGTTCCTGCCACGGTAAGGTCGATTGTTGGTTGCTGGGGGTATGCATAGATGCAAGCGCTCGAGGGTGGTTCAAATCATAGCCAAGTTATCGCGATGGATGACCTCTTCGTAGGGGCATTGTCCCAAGATCTGTTCGATACGATCGGAGCGGCAGCCTTGAATTTTACGAATTTGCTCCGAGCTATAGTTGGTCAAGCCGCGGGCGATCTCTTGCGAGTCACCGCTTCGCACAGAGATGATATCCCCTTTGCCGAAATCCCCTTCAACCCGTGCTATACCGATCGCAAGCAGACTGCGGCCGCCATCTTGCATCGCCTGCACCGCACCGTCGTCGACGATGACTGCACCGTTGGTCTGAGCGGAAAAACCGATCCAACGCTTTCGCGATGCCAGTCCTCTTGATTGGGGCATAAAAAGAGT
>CAYXFO010000594.1:0-2596 GCA_964464255.1 uncultured Pirellula sp. | reverse complement strand
TCTCTTGGCTGATCATCGAATGGTCGGATACGGTCGCGATGAATAAGGCGATCCCGTTTCTTTCTTCTTGGTGCAATTCGCTACACGGTGTCTGGTTGCAACAAGATCGTTGGACTCGTCTCCCGATGAAGTTGCGGGAACGTTTCACCCAATCCCACGCATCGATGATCCCGAGGGTCGTCAAAAAGTGGATTCGCAGGTTGCTGTGGATATCATTGATGGCAGGACTTTTCTGGGGGCTGACTCTACCCTTTCCAATGAGCATTGAATCCAAGGCGATCCTCGAGCCGGTATCCCGTCGCTTGATTCACGCATCTGCAGACGGATATGTTGCCGAGCTGTTGGTGGATGATGGAGACCGAGTCGTCGCCCAGCAGGAACTTGCTCGTCTGCGATCCCCAAGCTTGGATTTGCAGATTGAAGAAGCGATGGGGCGACTTCGTGCAATTGCGGAAAAACGCAATGGACTCAAGGTGGCCATAAATCAGCTGTCCCCTAATGCTCAGGATTCCCTCGCTAATCAGACGCGTTTATCGACCGAATTGCTGATGTTGGATTCCAACGAGACACAAGCTCGCGAGATGTTGGCCTTCTACCAAGCGGAGCAAGCTCGCTTGGTCCTTCGATCCCCGATCGACGGTATCATCGTTGCCAAGCAACTGAAACAGGAACTGGAAAATCGACCCATTCGACGCGGCGATCCGATTCTGCAAGTGGTAGATCTATCTGGTGATTGGCAGTTGAGAATTCAAGTTGCGGACAGAGACTCTGATTACGTTGGCAGATACTACGGCGAACGGGGTGGGAAACCGCTGGAAAAGGAGATTCAATACAGTTTCGATAGTCTACCCAGCCAGCAGTTCGTCGCCGGGGTTAAGGATCTTTCTCGCGTCATCGAGAACCGCGACGGTACAGGGGGATTTCAGGAAGTACTTGCAAATGTCATCCGCGAGGATGCCTCAAAAGTACACATGGGTGCGACCGCTCGGGTTCGCTTTGCATGCGGGAAAGAACCATTCGGCTACGTTTGGAGTAGGCCGTTGATTGAATTCCTGCAGAAGAGATTTCGTCTATTCAGTTGGCAACAACTTTCTACCGCCGCACCTACTACGGATTTCCGATGATGTCAGCGATCAACAGGGTTACCTACCAATACCGTTCCCTGGTACGTTCTGTTCTGCGTACAGCGCTTAGTGCAGGAGTAATCTTTATTGCACAAACATCCCTTTTCGGCCAGGATTTGGATCAGCCAGCACCGAATCGATCCGATTCCCAGCCGGCGACCGTAGCCGTCGAGGGCGCGATACTGAAAACGATTGAATCTACTGCGGTGGCTTCTCAAGTTGCGGGTATCTTACAGAACCTGCATATCAAAGAAGGCTCGAGGGTTAATCAAGGAGAAGAGATTGCTCGGATCCGAGACGTAACCATTCGTCTTCAATTGGAACGATCTCAAACGGCGGTGGAAGTTGCGAAAAAGAAGCAGGACAACGACATTGATCTGCAAATCGCACAGAAGGGTTCGGCAGTTGCCACGAATGAATATCAAAGAGCAATGGATGCCAACTCGCGTGTGAACAATGTCTACACCCCCAACGAGATCGATCGGCTGAAGCTGATACTCGATCGCTCCGTGCTCGAGATGCAACGTGCTGAGTACTTGCGTGAGGTGGCAAGGCTTGAGACAACGCTCGCTGAGGCCGAAGTGAAGCAAAACCAGGAATTGCTTCTTCGACACCGTGTGATCGCACCCTGTGCAGGGATGGTGGTGGCTGTCGAGAAACGTGTTGGTGAGTGGGTGGAACCAGGAACGGTCGTCGCCCGAATTGTAGAGATCGATCGCCTGAGAGTCGAAGGTTTTCTGAACGCTGCCGATGCCGATCCGAGATGGATAGGTACCAAGGCGATGGTACGCGTCGACTTTGCTGGCTCCACTTTAGAAACGGAAGGGGAATTGGTCTTCATTAGTCCCGATGCCAATCCTGTGAGTGGGCAGGTTCGCGTCTTTATCGAAGTGGAAAACCAAGAGCAAAAACTTCGACCGGGTCTCCGTCCAACCGTCCATCTCAAAGGGCAACCATGAGCGTTGAGGAGGATCTTCCAAGCCGAATCCCTGAGTCGTTCCATCCTGTGTTGCGAAAGGATCTGAATTGGATCCCCTACTCCAAGAACCACAGATGGGTCCTGCATGATCCGGTCTCCAACGCGTTCTTCTACTTTAACGAGATCGAGCACCGCACCGCCCAGCTTTTTGATGGCTCGAAAAGTCTTAGCCAGATCGTCGAAATCTGCAGCCGATGGCAAACTGCGGTTGCATCACAGTTGTCGTGGATCGAGTCGCTGACCAAGCGACTGCATATGGCTGGTTTGCTCATGCCCACGGGAGGCCCCGCACGTTATCCGACATACAACAGCACCTGGAAAAAGCTTGTCCTACAAATCGCGGCGAACCCTCTCTCCATTAGGATCCCCCTGGTTCGGCCATCTGGATATTCGCGGATGGCTAGTGGGGTCAGTGCGATTCTGTACCATCCGTGGACCATTATTCTTGGCTGTATCAGTATGGCCATTGTCAGTTTCCTGCTCCTCTCACAAT
>CAYXFO010000593.1:0-2598 GCA_964464255.1 uncultured Pirellula sp. | reverse complement strand
CTTCGGAAGCGACTTATGAAGCGAAGCGTTTGAGCTAGGATAAAGAAGACTATCGTATACGCCTCAATCGCTCGTGACATTACGCAACAAGTCAATAACGCCGATTTGCTTGGCCCAGTGCTCCATATAAGCTTGGTCAAGGGTATCACCAGATACGAGCAGAATGCCGCGAGCGTCGCTTAGTTGACGGTCCGTGGGACTCATCTTGTGCCAACGCAGTTTATGTAGGAGCACGTCTTCAGCCGCTGCGATCCAAGCTGGCTGATCGAACAAGCTGACTCGCTTTCGCCGCCGGAACCTCTCAAACTCATACGCATCACCGGCCACTCGGAAGAAGTCAACTTTTAATGCCGATCGGTTATCGAGGGCATTGAATTGGTGCGGCGGACGAAGGCCGGATTGAACACTGATTTCTTGGATGAAGAACTCGTCTTCAAAGGCCGAGATGATTGCGGCGATCTGTGTCTCGTCGTACTCAATCACAAAATCAATATCGTGGGTTGAACGAGGCACACCCCAAAAGTTGCCCGCCATCGAACCGACCAACATGTAATCAATGCCGGAACCTTCGAGCCTTCGGAGGCAATCAACCAGCAACTCCTCTTCCGTCACGATTGCCTCTGCCGTGATGTCTCGATTTCATACCCCGCACGAATCCGCGCGTGCAATTTCTCTTCAACTTCTGCATCGTCGGCTTCGGGGAATCGATTGCGAATTCCCTCACGAGCAATGGCCAGTGACGCTTCGTATAGTCCAAGCCCAATGCGCAAGCGCTCCTCACCCGTCATGTGACGGTAAGCATCTAATTGAAGTTGATCGACATCTTGAATTCTGCTCATGGCTGTCTCCATCGCCAAGTTAGTCAAGACAGTTTAACCGCGGCTGACTTGACTAGCTGGTAGCAAAATACTACCCTTATCCAGAGGAGATCGCAATGGGACAGCCAGTCAAACTTTCAGATGAACTCGTCGACGATGCTCGAGCTGTCGTGCCGTTTTCGCAACGAAGTATCGCCGGCCAGATCGAGTTCTGGGCAGGGCTTGCAAAATCGATCGAGCCGCTGCTGCGCGGTGATCAGGCTCTCGCGTTGCAGATGTCCGGAGGAGAGCGGCCGCTATCGCAACTCTTGTCGGAAGTTGAAACAACCAAAGGTCGCAAACGGCTTGAGTCCATTCTTAACAAACGCCCCTATCCGCACTACAAGCCTGTGCCAGATCGTCCGGATCTAATCTGCCGCATCGAAGAAGACGGAACAGAAACAGTCGGCCGCTTTGTTGGTCGCGAGTTCAACGCGATTGGGGTTAACCGTTGAGCCTGCCGTTTGCGTTTCTAGACAAGCGTCCGATCGTGATTGTGTTGGCCGGTTCGAATGGCGCGGGCAAGTCGACCTTCTATGAAAGCTTTCTGGCAGGCTCGGGACTGCGATTCGTCAATGCAGATGTGTTGGCACTGGCGTTAGCTGTGAGCGCATATGAGGCAGCCGGTATGGCTTCGTCCTTGCGAGCTGCTCTCGTCGCACAGCGTGAGAGCTTCATCTTTGAGACGGTACTATCAGATCCCGTCGGTGAGAAAGTCGACCAGTTCGCTTCGTATGCCGCGCTTGGGTACACAGTCGTTCTCATCTTCATTCAGATCGATAGTCCCGATCAATCGATCCAGCGAGTTGCGATGCGGGCGAGCCAAAGTGGTCATGACGTTCCTGATGAAAAACTCCGAGCAAGATTTGAGCGAACTCGAGCGAACCTGAAACTTGCCATTGAGCGTCTGCCATACGTCATCGTTTACAGTAACGACGACCTTGCCCATCCCTACAAACTCGTTGATTTGTACGAGAACGGAAAGCGTCGGTAGATGGAATGCTTCCAACAAGAATTAGCCATCCTGTTGTGCGATACCGTTGATTCTCGATTCGAGCTTGGCTAACGTCGTCAGGATATCGTCGAAGCTTGCTGGCTCCGCGAGATACATATCGCGCATCGCTTGGTAGTCCTGCCTCAGCGAAGAAAGTCTTGAAGGCGGCGGGACAAGACGGAATAATCCTGATACCGCCTCGTCGTACCTTGCCCATGAACTGCCAAAGAATCGGCTCTTCCAATGCGCGACCCTACTACGCAATGCGTTGCTCGATGTAAAGGCGACGTTCGTCATCAGGAAGTGACAGGAATTCGAGCTTCATGCTTCCTCCTCGGCGAGTTCCCGGAAGATCGAATGCATCCATGCCGGTGCGAGACGGATGTCCCTTAGCAACTCCTTTCGCTTACTGAACGGGATGGTGCGTTTGAGGTGAGCGATTCGTGCAGGCGTCACATGAGCCTGGCCCAGTTCGCGCAGGGCTTGGATCAGCAAGCCACTCAACCGCCCAGCCGTTTCCATGTTCTTTGGCGTCGTCCTGCGAAGCTGAATAGTGGTCGGGCCGACCCTGACCGTCCTGGCAGGGCCGTCGGTCAGGAACACGATCTTCGTTGGCACCTGTTCGGACAAGCCAAGGGTGTTTGCCGCGTATGCTCCTGCGGGCTGAAGCCTTGTTCTGTCACGTCCGGCCAATGCTCGGGCAATCGCCTCGGCGGACGGTTCCAGGGGGCCAAGGACCGGGTGTTC
>CAYXFO010000592.1:0-2601 GCA_964464255.1 uncultured Pirellula sp. | reverse complement strand
GAGTGAGGTTGTACGTTGGCATGCTCGGCACCGAAGAGTTGTTTAGCTCGTTCGATGGCCAGATTCTCGGCAAGGTCCACAAATTGACAACCGCCGTAGTATCTTTTCCCCGGATAACCCTCGGCGTACTTGTTCGTCAGAACGCTTCCAACCGCCTGCATCACCGCAAGGCTTGTATAGTTTTCGCTGGCGATCATTTCCAAACCCTCTTGCTGACGGAGGGATTCGGATTCGATAGCGGACCAAACTTCGGGGTCCTGGCTGGATAGCGGCGACATGATTTCTCGCGAGTGAGGGTGAATCGGCCTGGGATCAACTCTTCTAAGTATACCCGGCGTATTGTCAATCCGGCCAAAGAACGACACAAGGGGTACGAATTGCGAACAGGTCAGGCAGAATCGGAATCGTCCCTGAAATGCTAAGGAGAGCCCCAACGAAAATCCGAGAGAACATGAACTGCGTCCCTTTTGGGGCAGCTTTTTCTCGTCTCTTCATTCGCCCAAGGAGTGTTCCCGTGAGCAAAGTTCTGGCTCGTCTGAAAAATTTCCTGCGCGATGAACAGGGGCCAACAGCAGTTGAGTACGCAGTGATGCTCTCCCTGCTCGTCGTAGCCTGCATCACGGCCATCTCGACGCTGGGTGCTTAGGCTCGGAAGCGAAAGACTTTGCCGTTTGTATCAACGGTATCGAGTAGTACGGACGATCTGCTGTCAGACTGCGGCAAAGTCTCGTTGATAGGGAATATTTCCTCAATTCTCCTATCCAGAAAAGTTTGACCCAAGCGAGGGGTATCCTAAATTTCTTTCGGCGACGCGAGTGCGAAGCTGACCGGTGTCTACGGTCCATTCAGCCTGTGGCGAAAATGTTTCTGCGGCGACGGAGCATCCATTCGATTCAGGGATCTGTTCATGTTGATAGCTCGGGCTGTGCCGAGCGAGTTTGGAGGAAATGATGAAGAGTTTCGCCTTGAAGTTGAATCGATTTCTGAAGAGTGAAGATGGTCCAACTGCTGTTGAGTATGCCGTTATGCTCTCCTTGATTGTCGTGGTCTGCATCACCGCTGTGTCGGCGATCGGTACGCGAGCATCGCAAACATTCAATCAAGTTGCGAACCAGCTCGGAACCACCGGCTGATCCGTGTTTGCTATTATTTGAAACAAGAAATTGCTGGGTTGCCGGTTCGCAAGAACTGGCCCCGGCTTTTTCCATTTCATGGCTTTCACTCATGAGATACGATCATGCATCCAGTCGAGTATCCCATTGAAGCGTTTTCGAGTATGTGGCAGATCGTTTGTTGTACCGCGACGATGATCGCAGCCGCCTTCACCTTTTTGTTCGCGCCGCGTTGATCGCTTTTCCACCTCGTGTTCGTTGAGAACGATCGTATCTCCGAATTCGTAATGTCGTGATTTTCTCTTCCTCCTCCTCTTCTTCTTGGGAGGAGCCCATCGTTGCAACATCCATCGCTGGTTCACCCATCGCTGGTTCACCCATCGTGCAGCGACACGTACCGCGTAGCGCGATTGTTCCTTTTGAAGCGACCAGGGTGGGGAAGCCTCTTTCGAAAAATCGTCTAACCAAGAAAGATTTTCTCAATTTTCCGCCTTGGAAAAATTTGCCCCTCGCGAAGGGTGTTCTATGTTTCCGTGAGCGTCGCGAGTGCTTCGCTCGCCCGAATATCTCGGGGAAGTAATCGGCACCGATCCAATCACTAAGGTGAGTAAAACGGTTCGGTAGCTGAGGGAGTGTTTCACGATATTGCTCGGGCAGTACATGCCCAGGGAGTGAATGATGAAGAATTTTGCGTCGAAGATCAAGCGATTTCTGAAGAGCGAAGATGGCCCAACCGCTGTTGAATACGCGGTCATGCTGTCCCTGATTGTTGTTGTCTGCATCACTGCAGTTTCGACGATTGGAAGCCGAGCTCGATCGACCTTCACCACCGTTTCGAACCAACTCGGAACAACGGGCTGATCGGTCGCCCGGTTACGGGCGATATCAGAACTCCCTCGGGGCTGAGAGCGTTTCCTCTCGCCCCGGTCGGGAGTTTGAGTTCAGCGACATGCAGATATGTCGACTCGCGGCGCAAGGGTTCATCTCTCATCGCGAGTTTCGACAAATAGCCAGTTGAAAGCCTACGCGGAATCGCTTCGGGGCGCGATCTCGTAGGTGACAGTAGCTGTCGGGACCCATTGCGGGTACTCGATAGCAACACGACTATCTAATTAACGCATTCGAGCGTTCGGGGAAGCGGAACATGGATTTTGCAGCGATCGTATCTGGGGTAATTGAGCATTGGCACATTTGGTTTGTGTCCATCACGTTAGTCGTGGCTGCCATCATTGATGGTTGGATGCTCAAAGTTCCGAACTGGATCACGTTCCCGCTGATTATGAGCGGTTGGGTCTACAGTGCTGTAACCGGCGGTTGGCCCGGGCTCGGCTGGAGCTTGCTGGGAACCTTTGTAGGTCTCGCGCTCCTCTACGGACTATACATGGTAGGTGGAATGGGAGCCGGTGACGTGAAGTTGCTTGCGGGCATCGGAGCATGGGTCCATCTGCAGCACACCTGGAACATCTTCGCAACCACTGCTATCGTCGGC
>CAYXFO010000591.1:0-2603 GCA_964464255.1 uncultured Pirellula sp. | reverse complement strand
TGGGTGGCACGCTCGGAAGCTTTGCGACGGGCGTGAATGCGAAAAAGGTACCTGACACCTTTTATGTGCTCGGAGGCTTTGCGACGGGCGTGAATGTGAAAAAGATACCTGACACCAAGTGGGCCTCCGCCCGTGTCACAAGGCTAATACCATTGAGGGACAGTTGTAGCCCCGGGAACTTGGATAAAGCAACGCAGGCAAATTTCGATAGATGGGTGAGTCCATTTAGATGGAGGCGGAGCTCTGAATTTGCTAGGGAGCGAATGGCGTTATCCGAAATGCTCCGTAAACCGTCCAGAATCAGCGTTCCATGATGCTTTGCTAGTTGCTTCGCGGAAAAATCCGAGAGCTCGATAAGCCCGCGAAGATCGCTAGTATGCAGTCTAATGCAAGGGCCAGCTACAGCACCGGGCCGAGCATCGCGATGGTGTTGTTGATCAATCGGCGTTGTACGGACCAACTGCGAACGGAATCGATCGTGACCTCGATCGATTGCCAACGATAGGTAAGCTGCCGCTCGCGGATGTGATTCGTGAGTTCCGGATCGTGAAACAGGATGTTGTTCTCGTAATTGAGCTCAAAACTGCGTCGATCCAAATTCGCGGATCCGATTAATGAAACCTCGCCATCGATCGTCAGGGATTTGGCGTGAAGCAACCCTCTTTCAAATTCGAAAATGCGGACCCCCGATTCCAGTAGATCGTGGTAGTAACTGTGGCTTGCTGCCTTGACGATCCAGGAATCGTTTTTCGCAGGAACGATCAACGTCGTCTCCACGCCGCGGCGACTGCTGGCACACAACGCTGCCTGCATCGCTTCGTCGGGAACGTAGTAGGGGGTCGTGATCAGCAATTCTCGTCGGGCTGTGTACATCAGCGACTCGAACATATCAGGCATTGCAGAGTAACGCACCGTAGGACCAGTACCCATGGCAATCGCAGTGAAGCCAGATGGAAACTCTTTCAGCGGTTCCGTAACGATCGCCCGCAGATCCTCATCGACATGCGCCATCCAGTCCGCCGCGAACAGCAGCTGCTTTTGCCGCGCGATCGGCCCTTCGAAGCGGATCATCAGATCGACCCAAGGTGCAAAACGTGGCTTGATTCGAAACTCCGGATCGGCACAGTTTTGGCTTCCGCAATAGGTGATGCGATTATCAATGACGACAATCTTGCGGTGATTGCGCAGATCCACGCGGGTAAAGATGGGAGACCAAGGGGCGTTTCCGATCGGCAACGCTACAGCCGTCCTTACACCAGCCTCTTGCATGGACATCCAATGGGAGGATTTGATCATGAGTCGCGAACCGAGACCGTCTGCCATCGCGCGGCATGCCACACCTCGACGAGCCGCCCGCTCCAGCGCCATCGCTAGCTTCGTACCGTTGTTGTCGGCAAGCCAAATGTAAAAATTGACATGGACATGATGCTCCGCTGCATCGATGTCTCGGATCATCGCGTCGATCGCATCGTTGGAGTCAGCTAAGAGCAAACCGCTGTTGCCGCCTACTGCCTCGAATCCGTTGATCGATTGTGCGATGCGAAACAGGCCGTTGTATGCTTCGTCTTGCGAAGGTTGAATCGCTTTCGCGTCCATGCCTGGTATCTTGGATACAGCGGGTAGCAGTTTGACGACAGCATCCATGCGTGTGATGCGACGTCGACCGATATTGATCTCCCCGAGAAAAAAATATCCAAGGATGCCAAGGATCGGCAGGGTCACGATCACTACCACCCATGCAATGCGAGAAGACGGATCTCGATGCGGTCGCAAGATTACCTGCAAAAGCAGAAGGACTTGTATCAAGAGGTGGAGCACCACACCCGCCGTAACCATCCATCGTGGTTCGATCATCCGGTAGGCTCCGGGTCTAACGGGATTTCGATCAATCGAAATCTCATCCCCTTGATCGTTGCACCCGGATTATGAAATCGCATTCCACCAAACGGCTCCCCTTCCAAGGGACAATGCGTGTGCCCAAAGTAGACATCGCGCACCCCCGTTCCCAGGCCATGACCAGCCCATTCCAGATAATCCGAGATCTTGGCAAGCACCCTTGCCCTCGGATTGGCTACTCTGGCGACCAGGCGATGTACATGCGTTTTCACCGCCGCATCATACATCTTATGGCGGTAACCTGCAGGAAGTGCCCGCTCATCTTTTCGCTTTCGTAGAAGATCCAATTGTTCGTGAAAACCCTCGTTCAGCGGTATTCGAGCGTCAATCACATCCCCGTGTAGGAAGACTTTGTCCTGCAACCGCATCAGGTGCGGATGCCACTGGAGATTCGCATAGACCTTGCTCAACCGTTCCAATTCCGCCGTGAATGCTTGGCTCGCGTCGTGATTGCCTAGCAGGTAATGAATGCGACATTCCGGGTTGACAGTCAGCAAAGCTTCAAGCCACTGGACACTGGCTCGAATCGTCGTCGCGTGGTCTTGCCACCGACTCCAACGAAAGTCGAAGATGTCTCCACCAAGGATCAAAGCGTGCGATTCACGCGCCGATTGATGGATTACCGGTTGTACCGCGTCAGCGAAACTACGGTTCGCGAACAGATGGAGATCCGAGAGAAAATGGGCTTTCCTGTAACTCATCCCACT
>CAYXFO010000590.1:0-2604 GCA_964464255.1 uncultured Pirellula sp. | reverse complement strand
TTGCTGATCCAAGCAATCGAACGCCGAACCAACGAACTGGCGATGCCACCCGACGATCCTCTCCCGCCAATGGAGATCGAAGTCCTCCGCCGTTGGATCGCCGAGGGAGCTCACGATCCACGTACTCTTCCCCCAACCAACGAACTCGATACCTCCTGGTGGTCCCTACAGCCTCTTTCTAGCCCACCAGCGCCGATCATTGATGCGAATGAAGTCCTAGGTAATCCGATCGATGCGTTCTTGGGATCCCAACATTCCTCTCGAAACATCGCCCCATCGACTCTCGCAACGCGACGCAATCTATTGCGCCGTCTGAGCGTCGATCTGCTCGGTGTGATGCCAACCCTCGAAGAGTACCAAGCTTTTGAACAAGACGATGCACCGGAGTGGTACGAACATGCGGTAGATCGAATGTTGGCATCCCCACAATACGGAGAGCGATGGGCTCGCCATTGGCTTGACTGGATCCACTTTGCCGACTCGCATGGATTCGAACATGACGTCATGAGGCCCCACGCATGGCGGTATCGCGATTTCGTTATTCAAAGCTTGAACGCAGACATCCCCTACCCGGAGTGGATTCGTCAGCAGATCGCAGCCGATGTTCTTTATCCGGATTGCTCGGAGCTGACTCCCGCCCTCGGGTTCTTGGCCGCTGGCCCTTGGGATCAAAGCACCGCAGCCACCGCCCAGCAGACCTTCGATTACATCGATCGCGACAACATGTTGACGCTCGTCATGTCGGTCCTGACCAGTAGCACGGTCCACTGCGCTCGATGCCACAATCATAAATTCGACCCGATTCCCCAGGCGGATTACTACGCGCTGCAAGCTGTTTTCGCGGGCATCGGACGGGGCAACGTCCCCTTCGACTCGGATCCCGATATTCATCGCGCACGCACCCAAGCCAACGCATGGCTCACCGCAGCAGGAGATCGCGATCGAAGCGTCTTGCTCAGTACCGAAATCAGTTCGCTTGTCTCGCGATGGGAGTGGGCACAGCAGTCGAAGCCTGTTGCATGGTCCCCGCTCCCGATCGACATGATGATTTCGACCTCCGGTGCCGATCTTGTTGCCGATGGGGAGTCGATCGTTGCTCGCGGAGCCAGGACCGAGCAAGACACCTATGTCGTCACTTCGCATCCCGCGCAGACACAGTTGACCGGAATAAAGCTGGAAGTGCTCAGCGATGAATCGCTGCCGATGAAGGGGCCAGGCCGCAATAGTAACGGTAATTTGCATTTGAGTGAGTTCGTGTTGGAGCATTTTTCATCGGGTAGCAGAGAGCCTGTGCGAGTCCGTTTGTCCCATGCCCGTGCGGACTTTGATCAAGAGGGTTGGACGATCACCCACGCGATCGATGGGAATCCGAAAACGGCATGGGGGATCCATCCCAAAGTGGGACAAGATCACTCCGCGGTCTTTGTCTTGGATTCGCCTCTCCCACTTGCAAAGGGTGATCGTTTGGCGATCCAGATGCGGCAACTGCACGGTGGCTTCCATACCATCGGCAAGTTCCGGCTGAGCATGACCGATGCTGCCGATCCGATGGCGAGCCTGCTTCCCCCGGCCGTCGTCGAAGCCCTCGCGGTTGTGAAACCCGATCGGTCCGAGGCACAGTCGCTTGAGATCGCAGCATACGTTGTGACCAACGAAGCGAAGCAACGGTTAAGCTCGCTGCCCGAAGCATCCCTCGTTTACGCGGCTGGGCCCAAGTTCCATCCCTTGCCTCAAAGCGAATTCTATAAACCATGGTCTGCACCGAAGTCAGTCTTTGTTTTGAAGCGAGGCAACATCGCTACGCCAAGTGATTCGGCTTCACCGGGTGCGCTACAATGCCTCGCTCATGAAGCACCGCGATTCACCATCTCTGAGTCGGCCAGTGAGGGTGAACGGCGCGCGGCGCTGGCGATGTGGGTCACCCATCTAGAGAATCCGCTGTTCTGGCGAAGCATCGTCAATCGATTGTGGCTTCATCATTTCGGGGCTGGGATTGTCGATACACCCAATGATTTTGGTCGCATGGGAAGTCTGCCGAGTCATCCGGAACTGCTCGATATGCTCGCCGATTCATTCAGACAAAAAGGAGGATCTCTTAAGCAACTCCATCGCATGATGGTGACCAGTGCGGCGTATTGCCGAGCTTCCCAAACGAGTGCCGAGCAAGCCGATCAAGACCCTGACAATCGCTTATTAACCCATTGGAAACGACGTCGCATCGATGCCGAGACGTTTCGCGATTCGCTCCTGCAACTCGGAGGTACGAGCGATGGGACCATGGGGGGGCCAGCGGTGCATTGGTTCCGTTTAGGGCCAGCGATTCAAGTCACCAACTCCGTCGACTATTCCGGCTTTGATTGGGCCCAGAGAGATGGCAATCGACGATCGATTTATCGGTTTGTCTATCGTGGGCAGCAGGATCCGTTCATGGAAGCCCTCGATTTTCCTGATGCTGCGCAATTGACCCCACAGCGATCCCCTTCGGCATCGCCGCTTCAAGCTCTCGCGCTGTGGAACCATGACTTTGTCCTATATGCATGCCAACGGATCGCAGATCGTGCGATTCGCGAAACGCCGACAGAGCCAGTGCAGAGTGTGTTTCGG
>CAYXFO010000589.1:0-2610 GCA_964464255.1 uncultured Pirellula sp. | reverse complement strand
CGTGCACTGGCGATCGAGGTGCTGGAACAACTGGTCGCATCAGGTTATTCCAACGGCTCACAGTTGATTAACGACATTGACCTCATCAGCTTGCACGAACAACCTCGTTTTCTGGAGACCATCGATCGATTGGCACCGTTCACGCCCCAGCCGATTGCAGGCATCTGGAGCGTGGATACCACGATCGAAACGCAGGTTCTTCCCGACGTATCACCCAACGAAGGCCGAGGCTGGATCGATCCCGAGCAAGTGTCGAAATACATTGCCGAAGGATGGCGACCGACTGCTATTGCCGTGAATGACTGGGGCGATTCGCTAGCAAGCAATCCGTCACCTTACGCAGCGATCGTTTTGACTCGGCAACTAGTTCCGGACGAGGATCAGGAAGCCCTTGCCAAGCGCCAGGCCCGCTGTGCGATCGCGCTGTATCAGATGGGGGAAAAGGAACGCGTTTGGAAGCTGTTCAAGACCCTGCAACCGGATTCGAGACTGCGAAGCTATTTCCAAGCTTACCTGCCGGACTATGGCAGCGATCCAGCATCCCTCATCGAGGAATTCCTCAATCGCAAACCGAGCGCGACATCCAGCGATATGCTTGCCGTACCATCCCTCGCGCCGTTGGCGATTTCCATCGGGGATTTTGCGGAAGCGAAACTGCTCAGCCAGGAACAAATGGCTCCTTTGCGCGACCATGCGCTGCGGCTGTACATCGAGGATATCGATCCGGGTGTTCATGGAGCTTGTGAGTGGTTGCTGAGAAAACTCGAAGCCAAGGATGCGATCGCTAGCGCCATGGAGGATCTCGCCACGGGCGATCGGGTGGGAGAGCGCCGCTGGTATCAGACCAAGACCGGAGGGCATACCTTTGCCCTCTTTGAACCCGCGGAGTTCGTGATGGGTTCTCCGATCAGCGAGGTCGAGCGTTACGGGGGTGCCAAGGAAACCGATGAGTCGCGGCATCGGAGGGCTATCGATTATCGATTTGCGATCGGGATGCATGAAATCACCATCGAGCAGTTCTCCCGTTTTCGATCGAACCAGGGCTTCAATCGCAATTACTCTCGCGAAGAGGATGCACCTGCCAACGTGATCACTTGGTTCGATGCGGTGGCCTACTGCAATTGGCTGAGCCAGCAGGAGAACCTCCCGCCGGATCAATGGTGCTATGAGATCGATCCGCAGGATCCGACCAAGGTGACGATACCTGCCAACTTTCTGCAGCGGGTCGGATATCGATTGCCCACGGAAGCGGAGTGGGAATACGCCTGCCGAGCAGGCAGCAGTACCGCTCGACCCTACGGAGAGACCAAGGAACTCCTCACTCGCTACGCTTGGTACGCGGACAACAGCGGGACCCAATTCGCACTTCCGGTGGGGAGCATGCGACCCAACGATTTCGGTTTGTTCGACATGCTCGGCAACATCTACGAGTGGAATCACGACGCGTACTACTCCTACCCATTGTCGAGCACCGCACCGAGCGGCTTATCAGGAAATCTTATAGTGCCAAAAGATCGTTCTCGTTTGCTCCGCGGCGGTTCGTTCAGCATTCAAGCGCTGTACCTCCGCTCGTCGGGTCGGGGCTACAACCGGCCCGACGTTCGTAACGTCAACAACGGGTTGCGTGCTTCGAGAACTTACCGCTGAATTCTTTTACTTCTTTACCCCTTTATCCTTTCTTCGCCGCGCAGCGGCGCGCGAAAAATTTTGGAGCAATGCGCATGGCAAATCGAAAGCAGGGCACGGAAAAGGTGTCAGGTACCTTTTTTAATATCTTAAGCTAGGGAAAAAAACAAGGACAGGCACTGCTTTGGTTTAGTGAGAAAATGCTTGCATTGTTTTGGTCGCTGACCAGAGGAAATAAAGGCCACAGATGAGCTTGGGCTATGCCATTTGGCGATATCCTGGCCGGAACAGAAGTTTGCTAGCGGGGATTTTTTGCCACGACGACCCAATAGAGCGCGTAGCTTCCACACCGACGAGGCGAGACATTTTCCGGAAGTCTAGATTCGGACTGGCCTGAGCCTTCTAACCCGTATTGGCAAGTTGCCGCAGTCCTAACTTGCGGGCGACTTGCCTCAGGCCGTTGCGGGTAGCTGACATGTAGCTACCATAGAAACGGTGGTTCGAGAGCATGTTCGCAACGCGATCTAGTAAACGCTGAGTGTTTAGTTCCAAACGCTCAAAGATCGATTCGATCTCTGGAGAAATGCTCGCTTTGCCCTCTCGCACCTTTCGGCTCATGCAGTCAACCAACATAAGATATTGGCCCAGAGTAAATCCTTCCTTGATCCCCTCTCTCATGGATCCGTGCGATCGTTGGTCTTCGATAGGTACAAGCCAGTGAGAATCCTCGATTCCCTCACTCGCTCGCTGAGCGGCGACTGTACCGGTGCAAATCTGTGAGACGTCTCGCAAACGCCCATGAGATATAATGTGCTCCACTCGTTCCCTGATCGATGTATGTGGAGAGAGTTCAGGTAGGCTACACATGCCTGCTGCAAACGGATTCAGATCGATATAGGCGGCAACCGTAAGGATCGACTCCTCGTCAATGCAGCGTACCGATCGTTGGTCAAATCGACCCACAACCGCCACTGCTGCAGGTGT
>CAYXFO010000588.1:0-2611 GCA_964464255.1 uncultured Pirellula sp. | reverse complement strand
CATACGCGGGTATCGATGTCCTTGTATTCTGCTCGAGCAGCCTTGAGATCAACACGGGCATTCAGGAATCGCAGCGTCAAGCGATCGAATCCTGGACGCAGCGAGGTGGGCAACTTGTTTTGAGTTGGGGAGAGCATGCGATGCCCTTAGCAAAGCATCCCGAATTAGCCACTATGATTCCCGGAGAACTGATTGGGACTGCAACGGATTGCGAAACAGGGCCGGTGGAATCCCTGATGGGATCCCAGCAGCAGTTGTCGCCGCTTACCTGTTCCCTCGTCAGGCTCCAGCAGGGGAGAGTCGAGGTTGGGACGTTGACCAGCGATCGAATCAAGTTTCCATTCATCGCGAATTGGGCCTATGGCATGGGGAGTGTTCTTTGGATCGCGACTGAAATCGACTCCCCCCAACTGTTGGCCTGGGAAACGAGAGGTCCGTTCGTAAAGTATCTGCTGAGGGAAAGCTGGGAGAAGAGCGAAAAAGATACCAATCGCCAAGTCTTCCGAAACTTCGACGAATTGTCCGGTCAGCTCAATGCCATGCTCGACAACTTTCCAAAACTGCAGTTAGGGAATCTCGGTCAGTTGGTTCTGATTGCGTGTCTGCTGGCTCTTGTCATTGGGCCCTTCGATTATTTCGTAGTATCCCGTTGGTGGAAGCGACCGCGTTGGACTTGGTGGACTCTCTTAGCTGCTTCGTTAGCAACGATGTTTGGTAGCGCCATGCTTGCTCGGTCATGGAAGCCCAATATGCCGACGATCAATGCTCTCGAGGTCATCGATTGGAATGACGAAACCAGAACCCTTAATGGTCGGTCGTTCATGCGCTATTATGCGGGGAGACGTGGGGTTTATGATTTTCAGGCGCATCACCGATCGCTGTCTCCAACGCAAGACCCTGGCTCAAAGCCTCAGCCCAATCGCGTCGACTGGCAGGGGCAGCCTGGTAAAGGGCTCGGCGGATTCGACTCCAACGTAACCACGCAACTAGGGTTACCCACCTACGAAGTCTTGTGTTCGCCGACAGCAACTTCTAGCGAGTTGATCGGAGTAGGTTTCCCCGCAGCCGGGACGAAGGCTCTGGTCAGCCATTGGACGGAATCGATCGATATTGCCTTGGGTGGAAATAATCTGTCGACGATTTCCGGGAAAGATGACTTGCTGCAAGGATCCTGCATCAATCCCCTGTCGGTTGACCTACTCGATGCAACCCTTTATTTCGCCGGTCGTGCCTACTCCATCCCTGCGCGGATTCGACCCGGTGAGCAGATTCCTATCGCGACAACCATACCCAAGGACATCACCCGTCGCCTGCAACGCCGTGCGTTCATCGCCGGAGAGGAAGTCGGTGTCGCTTGGAACCCAAACGATACGACCAACATCAACCGTCTTGCTGAACTGCTCAGCTTCCATAGTTCCTCAGGGGGGACGCCTTACACGGGACTGACCAACCGCTACTTGTCCAGCTTGGAATGCTCCGATTTGTTGAAACTCGAGCGGGCGGTCGTCTTCGGATTTATATCGGAGCCTGTCAGCAATTGGACTTCGCGTCGGGATCAAGTACCCGTGCAAGCCATCGGGGGCCGCCAGATCACCGCCGTGCGGCTATGCTTCAAAGTAAAGATAAACAACCCTTCGACATCTCCAGAGCGTCTGTACCCCATTCCCGTCCGTCCCTGATGGATTTCCCACCGTGATCAAAACGATCAAGCTCACCAAAAAATATGATGACATGTACGCCATTCGAGATATCGATCTCGATTTGGGACAGGGAGATCTGTTCGGGTTTATCGGACCCAATGGTGCGGGCAAGACAACTACGATGCGAATCATCGCAACGCTGCTTGAACCTACCGAAGGTGAAGCTTATGTCTGCGATTACTCGATCTATACTCATCCCAAAGAGATTCGCAGAATGGTTGGCTACATGCCTGACTTCTTCGGCGTTTACGATGACATGACCGTCATCGAGTATCTCGAGTTTTTCGCTGCTGCGTACAAGATCGGTCCACAGCTCAGACGCAAGCGATGCAATGAGATGCTCGATATCGTCGACTTGGACTTCAAGCGAGACGCCTATGCCAACACTCTCTCCCGCGGTCAAACACAGAGACTTGGATTAGCCCGAACCCTCCTGCATGATCCCGCCGTGTTGTTGCTCGACGAGCCCCTGAGCGGCCTGGATCCGCGAGCTCGTATCGAAATGCGAGCTTTGATGCGGCGACTCGGAGCGATGGGAAAGACTATCATCGTCAGCAGTCACATTCTTCCGGAGTTGGCTGACGTGTGCAACAAAGTGGGGATCATCGATGCAGGGAAAATGATCGCCAGCAACGATGTCGCTACGATCATCAAGCAGGTGCAGCCCAATACGGTGGTCCTGATTCAACCCATTCAGGCCAGCCAGCTCGATGCAGCTGCGAAGACCCTACAGGATCAGAATATCGTCGACTCGGTACAAATCGCGAGCGATCTCGTCCGAGTTACGCTCAAACCCAACGTAGTCGACTACTCGGCTCTCGCCAGCGAATTGATTCAGCGTGGAATTTTCTTCAGCCGAGATCCATCCATTCGGATCGTTGTTGTTCAAATCGCAGAGTGACGAACAAATC
>CAYXFO010000587.1:0-2615 GCA_964464255.1 uncultured Pirellula sp. | reverse complement strand
ATTGTACATGTTCACCGATAAATCGTGGCGAAAACGAACCGTTCCTATGTTTTCATCGGCGATCTCCCGTCGATATTGTGGTAGGGGAAAGCAAGGTGGTAGGGAGTGCCCAGCGACGCAGTCGCGGGTTATTGCAACACGGCAGCCTTTTGGTCAATCGGTCGTTACTTTTCCCGGATCTGTTCGGGCTTGAAGGATTGAGGGATGGTTTTTGCGATCCGATCAACTGGCCGGATTGGCTGGAAGACAGGATTCGTGAAGGGCTGAGGTCGGCGATGGATGGCGTTTGTGAAGTTTCGTAGTTGAAAATGCCCCTGGATCGGATATTATTGAGTTTCCTTCAGGAGGCCCTCAGTACATGCTCAACCTATCCCGAAGGTTCTGAGGGGTTCTTTGACTCGCCCGTCCAAAGATTTGGTGGTACGAAGTGTGCCGATGGCTAGCGTGTGATCTGACTTGTGTGATTCATCGACGCGAAGAATTCACGCATGGGTAAGTCATTGCTGGCTGGATTTTGATCTCGAGGGGTGGCCATGAAAGTGTCGTTGAAGGTTCTTAGCGGAAACCACGAAGGTAAGCTAATTCCTATAAAAGACGAAAAATTTTTCGTAGGTCGAAGCGAGTCATGTCAACTTCGCCCGAAGAGCGATTCGATCTCTCGTCGGCACTGTGCTATTGTTCAAAAAGAAGGGAAGGTACTGTTGCTCGACCTCAAGAGTCGCAATGGCACTTTTGTGAACGACAAGCAGCTTTCTCCCGACAAAGCGAAGGTGCTGAAATCTGGCGACAAGATTAAGATCGGCCAGTTAGAGTTTGAAATCTCGATCGAGGTAGGCTTGGCCACCGCCAAGAAACCGGAAGTTAGCACGGTGAAAGAAGCGGCTGACCGTTTATCTGAGCAGAAAACAATGCTCGACTCTCGAGAGAGTTTTGATATCGCTTCTTGGTTGTTGGAAGCCGACCAGATCGATCGTCAAACTACCCTTGATCCTGAGACACGCCAGTTTAAGGCGGACGATACAACGTTCTTAGAAGTAGAACAAGCAGATTCTGACCAAGCCGCTGAAGGGGAAGGTTCCCCATCCGGAGGATCCGTAGCATCGGATGAGTCACAAGCCGATGCAACCAAGCTCAAGCGACCTGAGAAGAAGGGGCCTATGAAGCTTCCCAAGGCCAGCAATGCCCCTACGACGAAGAACACGAAAGACGCGGCAGCGGAAACTCTAAAAAAATACTTTGGCGGCAGGTAGTAAGCGGTGATCGTGCCATGCAACTCCGCGATGCAAGACCACGAATCGGAGGGATAACCTGTGGTACTTCTACTCTCGCGCTGTTCGTGTTTCTTCTCGTAGCGGTCGCCCAAGCTCAGCAGCAGACTCTGATCTTAGACAACGGGTTCGCAATTGGACCCGGTGCGCTTTCGGTCAAGGCGGGGCTCGATACGCAAGGCTCTGCAGAAAGCAACGAGTTCGGCGGTGCACCGAAGATCGCAGTCATCGACGACGGCTTGCGATGGACGCATGTGAGCACGAAACGGGCTGACCGGCAACCGGAGGAAACCCCGCAGCCGCTAAAGATACGTCATCGCATCAACCCGGCCGAAGTTTGTCGCAACGATGCGATTATCGCAGGGGGATTAGGAAGCGCCTTTTCCGCCACTCCATTCGATCCTTTTGGACGCCGCATCTATTCCTTCGATAACGCCAACAAAAAAATCGTTCAGGGGATCACGGAGATCAGTCCGCTGTATGCGCGTATCCAAGGACTCGAGGGAAAAACAATTCAAACATCCGTGACATGGGACACGCGTGTAGCGTTATCGGCCATCCCGCCTCTGCAATTGCGCGACATCCTGATACGCAATGCGGATCCCAATCGCGCCCAAGATTGGCTCGATATCGTTTCGCTTTACATGGAAGCAAGACGGTATGTTGAAGCTCGCGACATGCTCGTCAGAGCCATAGGGCGGTTTCCGGAATTGGAGAAGAGCCGGAATCTGCTCAAGCAGATCGACCAACTGCTCGCCGATCAGATGTTTGAAGCGGTGCTTGTCGCACAGAACGCGGGACAGCACGCGATCGCTGAGAAAATGCTTCGCTCATTCGATGCCAAGACCGTATCGATCGAGACTCGACTGAAGATCGATCGCCGGTTGGATTCTGTGGCCACCAGCGCGAAAGAATGCGATCAAATCCTGACTTGGCTGCGTGAGGATTTGGGTCGGATTGCGGATGCAGCAACTCAACAAGAGTTGCTCAAAGAAGTCGATGAGATCGCCCGCTATCTGAACGCGGACACTCGCGAGCGATTCGCCGATTACATCCGTTTGCGAAGCGACCCTGCGTTGAATGCGGAACAACGAGCTGCTCTGGGAATGGGTGGCTGGTTGTACGGAGCAGGTCTCGCCGAGCAGAATCTGTCGATCGTTCGATCAGGATACATAGCGCGTCGATTCATCCAAGAGTATCTGGCTTCAGCGAGAAAGAATGACCAACTGATCCAGGAATTGAGCAAACTCGAATCAGGCATACCTCGTTACGTCGCCAGAATACTCGCAAACATGGCACCTCCGATTCCGACCGACTCTTCCCTCTATGCGACTACCGAGGTCAGCC
>CAYXFO010000586.1:0-2615 GCA_964464255.1 uncultured Pirellula sp. | reverse complement strand
CTCATATCTTTTGAAGTTTCGCTTTTCCGCACAATCTCAACCCGAAGCGTAAGCGAGGGATGGACTTGCGTCGCTCGCGACGTGTTCCCCCGTGGGTCCCTCGCTCACGCGTCGGGTTAGGATAATCCCCCGCAAAATACTGGCTTCTAGCAATCCTGACCGACAAGATCGCGATTTCGAAACTCATTTTATGGGTCCATCCAAGCAAAAAGCGATCGAACCAACCGTCCGATCGCTTCAAGGGATTATCCCAGATGAACCAAGCACCGCGAAGCGGGGCAAGCTATTTATCCAGTAGTTTCTTCACCATCTTCTTCAATTCAGCGATTTCTTCCTTGAGCTCAGCGATTTCCGTTTTCAGCGACTCGTCTTCGCCGGGCGTCGTCCAAGTAAATGCGTTTCCCTGGGCCTGTCCTTGAGTGGCATTCGGCAGTCCACGGAAAACGAAACCCGGTCCAACCATCACACCATCCTTGGGAACCAAGTTCAGCTCCATCATCCCCAAGTCCGAGTTCTCTGTTTGGACCGGCTTGACCTTGAGCTTGATGTCTTTCCCCTCTCGGCGAACCACCAATACCACCGGCTTCTCTGCCTTGCCCGCAACCTGTACCGCATCCTGCAACACGGTGAAATCCTTTAAGGCCTTGCCATTGACGGAAACAACCACGTCACCCGGTTCAATACCGGCCTTGTTCGCTGGCGAATCCTCCATCACATCTTCAACAACCATTCCTTCGTCTTCGTCACCTTCGTCGTCATCTTCATCTTCATCGTTTTCCTCATCATCTTCATCCTGCTTTTGGGTGAGAGAGAGGCCTATACGGTAGGTAGGACCTGCTCCTTCGCCACCTTGTTGCAGCCGCCCGCGGATGCCCTCCATACGGTTTTTCAACTGCTCCATATTGAGTTGAATTCTAGGCAAGTCCTTTTCGATCTTGCCGGCGCCTTCCTTTGCGTTGGCTGCCGCGCGATCCAGAGACTCTTCGACTTGAGCGATGATCTTGTTTTGTTGATCCTCGGGTAGGCCACTGTTCTTGAGCTGTTTGCGAAGCTGATCGAGAACCGCTTTTGGATTCTCGTCATCCGAACTGACAACCACCGTCATGGTCTTCGTCGTCTTGGACTGTTCCTGGGCGAATGTGGCAAACGCTCCCAAGAGAGGCAGGATCACTGCCAACGACATTTTGAAAAAAACATTCCAACGACTCATCGATTACTCCCTTTCGTGTTCACGAATAACTGGAAACTTATCATGCTGCAAAAACTTACAATCCAACTGACTTCAGGGCCACGTTGTGTACGGGGACCACAATCTGGCTGCCATCATTCATTCGTCCGGAGTAGAACTGAGGCTTCCACTCCATCCGATATCCTTCCCGCTTTAACCGCTGCTGGAGCGCCGCAAGTTGCTGGGCATCTTGAGTCCAGAGCGTGTTAGGATCCGTTTGATTTGCCTCGACCACTGGGATCTCAAGTGGACGTTTATCCGAACCACCCAACCCCGACAATACCATCTTCATCGGCAGTGGGCGATCGGCTTGGGGCTTCTCGACCGAATTTGCCATGGAACGGATTGCGTTATTGCCTTGCGAACCTCGAAACCACATGCCTCCCACCATGCCGATTCCTAGCAACATGACTGCCGCCAAGGCTGTGAACCAAGAGGTTCCGCTCGGCGAAGAATGACTCGTTAAAGATTTGCTTGGGTGAATACGGAGCCGAGAGCCACCCGAGACATGGGTTGTCGGATGTTCATTCCCCGACGCAAAGGCCTCATGCGAGATGAACGGATCGCTCCGAAGTTCCCGCGACCACTGCTGATCCTCGAGCAAGGCCAACGCGAGAGTTTGCCATGCTCGGGCATCGTCACCAAGGGAATCGAGCATCTGGGCTCGGGCCGCATGATCCAGTTCGCCATCGACGATTCGCTGCAAGTCTAAAGGGGACATGTTTGGCTTTGAACGTAAAACTAACTTCGAAAAACTAGTGGGCCAGTAAGGCTGCTCGCAAAGCTTTGCGTGCTTTGAGGAGCCGATACTCGACCGTCTTGACGGATATGCCTAAATGCTGGGCGAGTTCTTGGTAACCCCAACCTTCCGTGTACTTGAGGAGCAACAACTGTCGGTCTTGAGGGTCCATTTGTTGCATCGCTTCCGACAACGATTTGGATTCCTCTAGCCTCATGAGTTGTTCCCCGGGCTCAAGATCTCGCGATGTCTCCATACCCTGGCCTGCCGCGATCGCACCTTGGACCAATCGTCGTCGCCGGCCGTTGGCCCGATGATGGTTGATCACCTGTCGCAGTGCGACGCGGTACAGCCACGGCGCGATCTTGGAAGGATCGGTTGGTCGCGACTGTTGCCCGATCGCTGCCGCCGCGACCTCCTGCAGTACGTCTTCCGCCGCTTCCCTGTCCGCCAGCCGGGCCCGAATCACCGTTGCCAACCAGCGCCGGTGCTCCTCCCAGGCCTTGCCCCAATCGATTGGGGGCGAAGCCAAGTCTTCGTATGGAAAACGCATACTCGCCACAGTCATGATGCCTACAAAGTCGCTCGCTAAAGATGCTTCCCTGATCGATGGAGAAAAAATGACCGATTTCTCTGGCAACTATGGAT
>CAYXFO010000585.1:0-2616 GCA_964464255.1 uncultured Pirellula sp. | reverse complement strand
GGTCCATTCAACCATTTTGCACCAAGAGGGTCAGTGGGTCGTTGTGGATGCGGGATCGCGAAACGGTACGCTCCTGAACGGTTCGCGGATCGATTCGGCGACTCTCGCCAACTGCCACAAGATCCGAATTGGGAACACCGAGTTTCAGTTCGTCGACGATACGATCACCGAGGACTTGACCCTGGAGCGGATCAACTTGTCCCACGACCTTGTTGCTGGGGAAGGGACAAAAGGATCTGCGGGCTACGTAACCGGCATGAGCGCCTTTGAATCCCTTCGCAAGGAGGGTCGCGCCGAGGATCTATCGGATCTTCATCAATTGTCGCTCCGATGCATTTCGATTTCTCAATCCGACGAGTTGGCTCGTATGGCACTGGAGGTCATGCGTGCACGGACCCACGCGACGGTCGCCGCCTTCCTCATCGCCAACGAATATGGGGGCTTGGATGTGCATTCTCAGATCCCGTCCTCATCGGAAAAGCATTTCCCATTGAGCGATCAATTGACCGATATGGTCTGCAAACATTCCCAGGCTGTTTGGTTGAAAAAAGAATCCAAGGGTACGAGCGAGAGTTCGAAACGCCATTATGTCGATGCGATTTGTGTCCCTCTAATCGATGGTCAGAAGACGATCGGCGCAGTCCACCTGTATCGTGAGAAACAGGTTTTTGAAAGTCATGCATTTGATTTCGCGATTGCTGCATCGAGTATTTTATCCGCAGCGCTCGTCCGAGCCCGTTCAGCCGAGTCTCTCAGGATTCATCATGATCGGATCGCAGACAAAAACGCGGCGTTCGATGAGTTGCTCGGTGAGAGCAATGTCATGCTCGAACTCAAAGAGCGATTGACGCGTGTAGCCCGGGCATCAGGATGTATCTTGATTCGAGGCGAAAGCGGCTCGGGCAAGGAACTTGTGGCCAGGGCTATCCATCGCGCTAGTCCCCGTGCGAATGTACCGATGCTCAGCGTGAACTGCGCAGCCATCCCATCGGAGTTGATGGAGAGCCAATTGTTCGGCCATATGCGAGGAGCGTTCACAGGCGCTGACAAAGACCACATCGGTTGGTTCCAACAAGCCAACAACGGGACTCTGTTCCTCGATGAGATCGGCGAGATGACTCTCGATGGCCAAGCGAAGCTGTTGAGAATCCTCGAAGGCCATCCTTTTCTGCCGGTCGGAGGGCGCAAGGAGATTCGTGTGGATGTTCGAGTACTTGCAGCGACGAATCGGGACCTGCGCGAGTTTGTTGCGGAGAAACGATTTCGTGAGGATCTATTTTACCGTTTGAGCGTTTTCGAAATCTTGGTGCCGCCACTGCGTCAGCGAGGTGCAGACATCGGACTATTGATCGATCATTTCTTCGATCACTTTTCGCGCCAACACGGTCGCGCGGGATTGAAGCTGAGTTTATCAGCCCGCAGCATGTTGCTCGAATACGGTTGGCCGGGAAACGTTCGGCAACTGAGAAATGTGATCGATAGCGCTGTGGTAATGGCGGTGGGCAATGAGATACGCCCATGCGATTTGACGCTTCACGAAGCCCGATCTGATTCGTTCGACACGCTCAATATCGAGCATTGGGAACAGCGACTAATCCGCGAAGCGCTTCGACGCACTCGGGGAAACATTCCGGAATCCTCGGAACTGTTGGGAATCTCTCGCGCAACACTTTATAGAAAACTCGATACGTATTCCATCCAGCGAGAGGAATTCACGGGTTGATTGCGAGGAGAAGATCTACTTCTTCTTTTCACCACCGCGCAAGGAGTCGAAGTATTCCTTGAGTTGATCGCGCTGGGCCTTGGGCAATTGAATATTCTCAATCGCATCGGGTTCGTCTGGCTGGGATGAGAGTACCGCATCGCGAGCTTCTTCGCGGGTTACTCCCTTTCGGTTTTTGCCGCCAACTTTGCCGCCGTTGACCGTTTCCCCTTTGCGAATCTGATCTCGGACTTGGGCGTCGTATTCGTTGAACTCGGATTCCTCTTCATCTCGATCACCTTCGCCTCGCCCCTCTCCCATACCGTCTCCATTCCCCTTTCCTTTTCCTGTTCCCTTTCCTTTCTCCCCCCGCTGGCCCTTCTTGCCTTGGCTGCCCTTGGATCCCTTTTGGCATTCGGAACATCCTTCCCCCTGGCATTGGTCGCATTTGGATGCGTTCTTGGCTTCTTCGAATTGCTCGAGCATTTCCTCAAGCTCGTCGGCATTAGCTTGATTCTCGCTCAACTCACCGATCTGCTCCTTCATTTCTTCGAGAGCTTTGGCCGCGGATTGTTTGTCCCCTTCCTTCATGGCCTTCTGGGCTTTGGCTAACTGCGATTGGAGCTTTTCCATAGCTTGGGATTCTTGTTCGCCATCGCCGAGTTTCTCGAGTTGCTTTCGGAGTGCAGCGGCCTTTTCGGTATTCCCTTCCTCTTCGGCCTTCTCCAATTCGCGTTTGGCGTCCTCTTTCGCCTGTTCCCGTTTGGCCTGAGCTTCCTGGATCGCCTTTTTCATTTGCTCGAGTTGGTTCTCGAGTTGTTTGGACTGCTGTTCGTCAAGCGATCCGGATTTCAGCCCTTCGATGACTTGCTCAAGTTCCTTTTCAGCTTGATCGAGGTCCCCATCCTTGAGAG
>CAYXFO010000584.1:0-2625 GCA_964464255.1 uncultured Pirellula sp. | reverse complement strand
GTATACTTGGGGCTGGCAATTGTTTGGATGTTTCTTTAGACCGACTGCTAGATCGGTTCTCCCATATCGCATTGTTTGATATCGATTTGAACGCGATGGAGTTCGGCATTCGGCAGCAAATCTCCGACCAACATCCTGGACGCCAGAAAATCCAATGCAATGTGATCGACTTGTGTGGCTGGACAGGCATCACCGATCCTGTCTTTGAGTCGCTAGGTACCTCGAGCCCGGAGTGGCAAGAGGTTCTCAGATCTATATCGCAATTCTCCCCCTCCCTGGACGACTTTGAGCCGTTTGACGTGGTCGCCTCAAATTGCTTGCTATCCCAAATCATCGCTCCCGTTCTTTTGCGTCAGCCCCATGATCCGCTACAGATTTCCCTCGCTATCGAGTTTCGCCGCTCGCACCTGGACTTGATGTGGAAACTCGCTGGTCAAGAAGGATCTTTGGTCTTGATTTCAGATTTCGTAGCTACGGATACATCACCGGAATTACGGTATCTGAGCAGCGATCAACTGGGTGAAAAAATGTTCGAATTGATTCGAAATGGCAATTTCTTCTCGGGCCTTAACCCTCAGATTTTGGCTGCGGAACTTGCAGGCCATACCCGTGTGAAAACCGGGAAAGCTCACCCTCGCGCCCATCCTCCATGGCTGTGGCATCTTCATGAGTCTCGAGCCTACTTGGTAATCGCCTTTAGCGTAATCAATAACGCAAAACTGGGCGGGGGGGCTTGCGAATGATGTCGACTGGGAACCGGTTTTCCTTGTATAATCGTGGTTTCACTATCGCAACGGTCTCCGAGCATGAACGCGACCTGAGCCCAGGAACGACAGCATTGCATGAAACTTACGACGATTCCATCTAAAGACTTAGCCTCGCTCCCACCCGCGAAAAAAAACAACGCGTCTGCCCCAGACGTTTTCCGCGAAACGTTGGAAAGCTTGGCCGTCGCGTTCATTCTCGCCCTGATGTTCAAAGCCTTCATCGCCGAGGCTTTTATCATTCCGACCGGGTCGATGGCACCAACGCTGATGGGGGCCCATAAGGATGTAGTTTGCGAGGATTGCAACTTCCAGTACCAGTGCGGTGCCAGTTTTGAGTTTAATGACGTCGGTGCTAAATCAGGCGAGATGGTTTTCGGTACGATCTGCCCACTTTGCCGCAAGCCGCAGGTTCTTGATCTCGTCAATAACGCAAACCATCGGACTTTCACCGGTGATCGGATTTTGGTCAGCAAGCTTGCTTATGTTTTTTCCAAACCGGAGCGATGGCAAGTCTTTGTCTTCAAGTATGCCGACGACGCTCGTTTGAACTACATCAAGCGTTGCTTAGGCACCTCCAAAGAGACCATTCGCATTGAACATGGCGACGTTTACTTCAGCAATAAACGACCGGGACGGTCGTTCGAAATCGCTCGCAAGCCGCCGCATGTGATTCAAGCCATGCTGCAACCTCTATCGGACACCCATTATCCCTCAAAGTCGCTGCTCGAGGCCAAGGTACCCGATTCTTGGCAGGCCTCCGACGCTGACGCTAGTTATTGGAAAGTAGGATACAACGAGAACCAGTGGTCTGCGAAAGCTCAGGGAGTCCCGAGCGGCAGTCTTTCAATGATCCGCTACCGCCATCGGGTCTTGGATGCAAACCAGTGGGCTTCGCTTCGTAAGCAAAAGGAACTCCCTCGTCCAATCCTACCCGACTCGTATCGATTGATTACGGACTTCACTGCTTACAACCACGCGGTTTACTTCAAGAACAAGATAGACTCGGTTCCAAGCAACTATGAGAAAATCGCGCAACAAGATCTCGACGAGGCGATGAGCGGCAAGTTCCGCCAGCGACCCATCGAACCCGCGAGGACTTGGGAGAACGATGGGATACACTGGACGGCAGACCTGAGCGGGTACTGGGAGATCGTTACCGAACCATCCACAGAGGTGCTCCGACTTTTGGCAGTGGAAGCAGGTGTGGAACATCGGTGCGACATCGATCTAAAAACAGGAATCGCTACCGCCACTTTGATCTACCGAGGCAAGCAACTCGCCGCTTTTGAAAACGGCGATGAGAGTTGGGTCGACTCGATCCGAGCCGAAACTTCGATTCGCGCAGGTTCCAAACATCGAATCCAGTTCGCAAATGTCGATGATTCCCTAACCTTGTGGATCGACGGTTCACCCGTTCCCTGGGGGAACCAAGGACGATTCTCGATCGAAGCGGCTATCTCCAACTTCCAACATACTCCTCAAACCGAACCCAGCAATCCGCTCGATGCCGCTCCCCTGGGAATCGGAGTACAGGGAGGCGGATGCACCATTACTCACGCTCGCGTAGCTCGCGATATCTATTACATCGCTCACAGCACAGGGGACGATCTGAACGATTACTCCGATTTAAGCGGCTTGCTCAAAGGGGCCACCAACGCAGATATGCTCTCGCGATATGTCCAAGCCTATCACAACATGTCCGCGAACGAATACGAGTCGCGGACTTCAAGGGACGCATGGAACCGCAATGCACTTATGAGCGATGTGGACGCATGGAGCGGCTCACCGCTTGATACCCAAAGACGAAAGGTGACATTTGAGTTGGACGATGGAGCCTACTTTCCACTCGGCGACAACT
>CAYXFO010000583.1:0-2627 GCA_964464255.1 uncultured Pirellula sp. | reverse complement strand
ACAACGCACACTGCCGATTCTTTGTGACCAATGACCCGAATTGCGGCATGATCGCTTTCAAATTCGAAGGTGTGCTGTTCACCGATGAAAACGATTCGTCAGCCCGCAAGTGTCTGCTCCAAATCACTCTCGACCAAGAGAACGTCCCGTGGCTCGAGCAGCATGTGGTGCGGTGGTTTTCGGAAACCGTGAATCATGCGGTTTGCTCAGAGTTCGACAAATACATCGGATCCGGGAATCCTGACCTGACCCGCAAGCGGATGGAACAACTGCAGCAAATGATCGAGCAGACCGGCGGCTTTGTCGGGATGCATCTGTAACGGATGGCACGAGTTTCTCGAGATATACGACGCGATTTCCCCTCTCCATCCCGAAAATTCGTCAAACCCCGGCGCATGAACAGGCCTATAATGGTTTGCTGATACCTGAGTGGATATTCCCCCCATTAACCTCAAGAGGTTTCGCGATTCATGTCCCAGGTCGCTTCACCGAGCAAGCCATTCCCGCAAGGCCCTTCCAACGGCGGCCATGATGCGGCTTCGCCCAATCGGGACTCGCTAAGGAACTACATTGAGCAGGCTGCCCGCAACATGCGGCGCACCGAATTTTTCTACGGCTTGCTTTGGTGGTTGACGGTTGTCGTTTTCATCGTGACAACTGCGGTGTTGGTCGACCACTGGTTATGGCCCTTAAACAAACTCGCCCGCTTCACCGTCCTTTCTGGACTGGCACTTTGGAGTTGCTGGTGGCTTCCTCGAAGAGTGATGCCCCCGATGATCCATCCGATACATATCGAACATGCCGCTCGAACCATCGAAAAACAGTTTCCCGATTGCAAAGACAGCTTGATCAGTTGGCTGCAACTTTCCCGCGATGACTCCAAAACGCCAAAAGGGGTCGTCTCCTATCTCGGTCGCTACGCAGTTCGCAATCTCAACGGAGAGGACGCGCAAAGCGTAGTTGACTCAGCTACCGTTGTACGCCTCGCCGCCGCGTTCTTCGGATGTTTGCTATGCAGCGCGATCTACATGTTCTCTAGCCCCAAAAGTGGCTTCACATCGATCGCGCGACTAATGATGCCCTGGGCGAATATCGCTCCTGCAGCCCGAGTCCAAATCGTCGACGTCTTGCCAGGAAACTCCACCGTCACACAAGGATCTATTCTGCCCCTGTCGGTCACCACGCGCGGCATGCACCAAGGAGATAAGGTCAGCGTCCGATTCGATCTTTCAGATGGCCAATTGGTCGGCCAATCATTACCCATGATCTCCGAGATCGAACGGATCAGCTACAAACTCGACCTCGGAAAAACCTTCGGTGGGATTCATCAACCCCTCAGATATTGGATCCACGCTGGCGATGCGGTCGAGGGGCCGTTTGATGTGAAGGTTCAAGTTGTTCCACTGGTAGCTATCGAACGAACCGAGCTTCAGTACCCAGCATACACGAAACTCAAGCCTCGAACCTTGCTCCAGAACGGATCCTTCGAAGCACCCGAAGGAACCCGTATCGACTTGCTCGCTTCTACCAACCAACGTATGAAAACGGCTCGTCTGGAATTCGATCCAGTGGTTGAGCAATCCGCTTTCCAAACAGCGCGAGATCTCGTCAATATGGAGATCCTCGAGCATCAACTAAAAGGACAATGGATCGCACTGCTCGATGACAAACAAACCAATCCTACTTCCACCACCTATCGCATCCACGCCACCAACGATCTCGGTGAATCCAACGCTGACCCCGTGCTCTACCAAATCAAAGTCATCAAGGACTTGCCTCCGGAAGTCTCGATCAACTCCGATATCCCCGCAATCTTGGAGATCCCTGTCGGCGGTTCGATAGAACTGGAATTGCGCAGCAATGATCCGGACTACGGACTACGAGCAATGCATGTTTTCGGAACCACATCCTCCCCAGAACCAAGAGACCTAAAGAGTCAAAATGAATTGTTCCGAGAACTGATTTTCGAATCCGAAGAAGGTGTTCTCGGACAGGTTTCCCGAACATGGAACCTCAAACCCAGCAGCTACGATTTCAAGCCAGGTCGCGAATTCGACCTGTTCGTTGAATCGCTCGACAATAGACATGATCCGAAGTCGCAGCTGCTAAGTCCCAATCGTTCCATCAGCACCCCAGTGCGAGTCCGAATCGTCGAAGACAAACAACCCTCTAGCGAGAATAATCCGCAAGCTCCACCCGATGATGTATCACCAAAAGAAAACAAAGGAACTAAGCCCAAAACCAAATGGGAATTGACCCCTGATCAAAAACAAAACAGTCGCTCTAACGGATCCAAGAACAGCGACAATCCAGCAACGGAATCCCAAAACCAGAACAATAATTCCCGAGATAATTCCAACAACAAGGGGGTTGGCGACTCCAACTCTGGTGACTCCCAACCAAGCGACGGTCAAGGTCAGGGTCGAAATAACGGCAAGGGACAAAACAAAGAGCAAGGCAATAGCCAAAATTCAGGTTCAACCCAGGAAAGCGCAACCCCCCCCTCCCATGACGGAGAAGCCATCGAGCGAATCAATCAATTCCGAGAACAACAGGCAGGCAACGCTCAAGGCGACCAAGCCGGTATGGACCAAAATACCCAGAATAGAAATCAGCCTGATAATAGT
>CAYXFO010000582.1:0-2638 GCA_964464255.1 uncultured Pirellula sp. | reverse complement strand
GGCGCATGCAGTGCTCCAATAATCTGAAGCAGCAGGGGCTGGCGATCCACATGCATCATGACGCGAACAAATACTTCCCGCCTGGTGGATTCAATCCATGGGGTTCCGTTGGCAGTTGGGCAACAAATATCTTGCCATTTGTCGAGCAAGCCAACTTAGCGAACCAGAACATCAACAAGAACGTTGACATCCTTCGCTATCAAGGTGGTCCTACGATATTTTTCTGCCCTTCGCGACGAGGATCCGTAGCCGTCAACTCGCAGGGTGGGCGGTACTTGATGGACTATGCTTCCGCAACTCCTGCTGATGCCCCAAACAGTTGGGATCAGTTTTGGTTTGGCGATACGTGGGGCATGGATTGGGTACGAGCCAACTATCGAGGCGTCATCGTGCGCGGTGGCGTTGATGCACTCGGGGCTTGGAGAGGGGGAAAGAGCAAGATGTCGAACATAACTGACGGCACCAGCAACACAATGGTAGTCGGGGAAAAGCAACTGAATCCGATACGATATAGGACCGGCGATTGGCACGATGATGCTGGTTGGGCCGATGGATGGGATCCCGATGTCGTTCGATACACCGGGTTCGCTCCGAACTCTGACAAGAGGTATGACAATCAGGGGGGGTGGGAAGGCTATCGATTCGGAAGTGCTCACACCGACGGCATGAATATTTTGCTGGCTGATGGAAGCGTTCGCTACATGCCCTTCACTATCGATCCGCTCGTCTTCAACCGACTCGGCTTGAGGGACGATGGTAGCATCATCCCAGACGATTTCTAATCGGGAGCAGGCTCTTATTGGTATCAAGGGTTCGGAACTAATTGGCGGAATTTGTTTTCATCAACTTCCAGGATTTCGCCCAGAGTGCCAGCTACATAACGTTTTCCTTGGATACCGTCTTGTTCCCAAGCAAAGATGTTGCTTGACTGACCGGGTACAGCCGGGACAGGGTCGAATTTGAGCTTGTAGGGTTTTTTATCTCTGGCGGAGACAAAAAGGCTTTCCACGTCCGTCACACCCAAGTTGCTTAATTCCTGGCTCGGTTGACTCTTGATAAATTCCTTGAGTTCCTGTTCATCCTTGGGGCCTCGTCCCTGATTGGAGCTAATGAATCGACCGTACATGACGGCCAGTGGCTTCAAATTGGACGATTCGGTCGGAGAGGTTGTGGCACCATTCTGGCACCCAAGGACGAGGGACCAGGTCAGAATGCCGACAAGTGCTAGGCAGGTTCTTTGTTTCATAGTGGTGAATCCCGTGTGAGGCATGAAGCAGGCATATGGCTTCGATCCAAAATAGAGAATCGAATCCAGGGATACATATTAACAATTTCAATTCCCCCCAGAACCCAACTTTGGAAACTTGCATAGCGGTTCTTTTGAAAAACTTCTTGCCTGCACACAAGCTACGCGTCCTTGCAGCGATTCCAGAAATCCATGATCTGTTTCTGTCGCTGCGAGTCTGTTTGATAAAGGATTGTCTCATCCGCCACAGATACCGCAGGCTTTCCCTTCGTTCGCGCTACACATACGCCCGTTTTTTCCTCTTCTAAAGTGCTCGCACTTCTGATTGTGACGGACGTTGGAGGATGTGTTTAGCCAGAAGAGTGTCGGTGGCTCTCCCTGTTCTCTTTTTTGTCTTGCCCTGAACTCCCATGGCGGTAACGGATTCGGGTCATGCCAAAGGCCCCGTTTCGAAGATTTGGCTCTCCTTTCCAACTCGGCTAAGTGTGGATGGTCGGTGTAATCTTTGTAATGCCATGCCCATCCATCCTCGATCATCTTGGCGTTTACATCAGTACCGTCTAACATTGCGATACCAACGGTGCGTCCGGCGCGGTCCTCCGTAACATACTGGATAAGAACTTCGCGTCCAAAAACGATGCGCGATAACGATTGTTTGGACTGATTACCAAAAGTCTGCTTAGACTCCGGGGCATCAATTCCTTCGAGTCGAACGATCAACTCCTCTTTACCGACGAGAACCTTTATCGTGTCACCATCGATAATTCCTATGACTTTGCCACGAAACTGAGGGGCCGACCTAGAGCACGCGGTTGTCAACAGCAAGCAGACGACTAAAGCCGAATGGATCAAACGCATGCGATTCATCGCGTTTCTCGGATGGAACCGACCATTGAGTGCCTTTCGATATCAGGAGCAATTTCCTTGATCCGATTTTTCGCGAGCAAGAACTAGTCGAGAGCTACTGGGAACGCGGGAATAAAACCAACGGAACGCGTTATGAAAAATTATACATCTCCGACTACATCAGAGCGTTCGGGGGCTGTACCATTAGGCGGATTCCAAGGGTTTCTTCCATATGTTTCGCACCCCGTCCAATGAACGATACAGAAGATGACGGCACCATTCCTGGGCCGAACAAACAGGACGCCAGTTCCAATCGCTCCCCGTCACAGGAGCCGACGGAAGCGACAAGCACTCCAGTTAAGGTCGGACGGTACAGAATCCGTCGACGAATCGGTCGAGGTGGCTTCGGAGAGGTGTACGTCGGTTTTGATGAGCAGCTCCAGCGGGAAGTAGCGATCAAATTGACCTATGGAGGTCGCATTGGCGCTGGAGCGGTGAGGATGTTTCTCGAGGAAGCTCGGATATTGGCGGAGCTTGATCATCCAC
>CAYXFO010000581.1:0-2648 GCA_964464255.1 uncultured Pirellula sp. | reverse complement strand
GCTAACGTCGACAGTGAATCCGCTACCAGCGTGTATCTCATGGTGACGCTGGGTGAGAGCAACTGAGGACAGGTTGCTCTACGGTCTTTGGTGAGGGTTAGGGATCGCACGTTTACGCGAGGTGCGCATCCTGAGCCGAAATCGAGCGTCGATAATTGTGCACCGTGTCGGTTGTCATTACACTCATATGAAAATGGTGGGTTCTAGTTTCTCGATCTAGTCATCTTACTAACACAACGCCCTGAGGATGTCTAATACAACTGCCGACCCCACGCAGTCAACGACGCACGAATCAGAAATTGCCGTTGACTACGAACACTCCGCACACCTCGGAGGCCTGCTCAGTAGCCTCCATGCCTCGCTGTTGTTGTCGACATACCAGGCAGGAAAGCTGCTGGCGATCGGCACAAACGCGGACAAGCCGACCTTTTCATTCCATTACTTCGATCAAGTGATGGGGGTTGCCGTTGGCCGCGATCGAATCGCGATCGGTGCGCGTCGCCAGATCCATTTTCTTTTGGCATCGCATGATGTTGCTCGCAGTCTGCCACCGGCGGGAACCTTTGACGGTTGCTTTTTGACGCGCACCAGTATCACCACAGGTAGCATACACGGCCACGACTTAGCGTTCGGCGTTGAGGGGCTCTGGGTCGTCAACACTCTATTTTCTTGTTTATGTACTCTCGATGAGGAGTTCAATTTCTTTCCTCGTTGGAGGCCTCCCTTTGTCTCGCAACTCATCGATCAGGATCGCTGTCATCTTAACGGGCTGGCTCTCGATCAGGGCAGACCTCGTTACGTGACCGTATTGGGGATCACCGATGAACCCGCTGGCTGGCGAGCGAACAAAAAGAGTGGAGGTGCGATCCTGGATATCGCCAGCGGTGAAGTGGTCAGCAGCGGGCTGTGCATGCCTCATTCACCGCGTATGCATCAGGGCAAGCTGTGGGTCCTAAACTCTGGATGTGGGGAATTATCGGTAGTCGATACCGAGACCGGCAAATTGGAGGCAGTGGCCTCGCTTCCGGGATACACGCGTGGGCTGTCATTCCTCGGTAACTATGCGTTCATCGGATTGTCACGCATTCGCGAAACGAATGTTTTCGGTGGACTACCCATCGGAGAGCATCCTGAACGTCTCCACTGCGGTTTGGGTATCGTCCAACTCTCGACAGGTCGAACGGTTGCGACATTGCGATTCAAGACCGGAGTCGAAGAACTGTTCGCGGTCGAGGTTCTTCCGAGTTTCTTGAACCCAAAGATCTCGGGCCCCTCTTCGCTGCCTGGCGCAGAAGATGAAATCTGGATCGTACCTCCCTTAGCGGCTCAAACCATGGCGCCGAGGATATGCCTCGGTGCCGCCAGTCCGATGCAGGCCTCCCCCTTCGCATCGCAACCATCCACCACTCAACGTGCTGCAACAGCTGGATTCAGCGTCGCCGAACTGATGAATCAATCGGATGCGGCGTCGGGGACGGGCGACAAGCTTCGAGCGGTGGAATTACTGCAACGTGCGGTCGCTGTTGCCCCCGACTCTGCCGCAGCCTGGAATCAACTCGGAAATCTTCACCAGGACTTGAACGATCAAGACAAGGCGTTGCAGTTCTACCAGCAAGCGATCGTCGCCGATCCCCAGTTCGCTCCAGCCCATCAAAATCTCGGCGTACTTTGGACGGTCAACAATGAACCGCTCCGTGCAATCCATCATTTCGAAAGGGCCCAGACCTTTTCACCCCAATCGGTGAATAAGGCGTTGGCGGCCAAGGTCCTGCCGGTGGTGTACCAGGATGCAGACCAAGTGAAGGCGTGGCGTGACCGATACTCCAAGTGCGTCAAGGCCCTCGTTGCGGACGGGGTGCGCATCGACACTACGCGATCGCTCGCCGACACGAGCTTCTACTTGGCTTACCAAGGGGAAAACGACCGAGAGATCATGGGGGATCTGGGCAAGGTTTACTTTGGTCAGGAATGTGTTCCCAAACAAAGCGGGCATCGTCCCAAAGGGAAGAAGATCAAGGTAGGTTTTTTGTCGGCTTATTTTAGAGATCACACCATTGGTCGTCTCAACCTGGGTCGGATCCGCGGACTTTCTCGCGAGCAATTCGATGTCTCCGTGATTTCCTTAAACAACTCACACGATCCGATGGGGGAAGCGTTTCGCAAGGCTGGCGACCGCTATCTCGCAGTTCCACGACAGGTCGAGATCGCTCGTCGCAAGATCGCGGAAGTAGAGTTAGACATTCTTGTGTTTGCGGATATCGGTATGGATGCCGCAACTCAGTCGCTGTGTTATTCGAGAATGGCGCCGATTCAAGCCATGACATGGGGACATCCCGACACGAGTGGCAGCCCGACGATCGATTATTTCGTTTCCAGCAAACTCGCCGAATCGGACGATTCTCAAAACCACTACACCGAGCAACTCGCGCTTTTGGACAACCTCGGGGTCTACTACGAGCGTCCTCAATTGAGTGGTTCCAAACGGACCAGGGAATCGTTCGGATTGAATGGCAACAGTCATACCTACTTATGTCCGCAAACTTCGTTCAAATTTCATCCGGTGTTCGACCAAGCGTTGCGAGGCATTCTCGAAGCGGACCCGCTCGCGGAATTGGTGGTGCTCGAAGGTCGCGTTGCAGCATGGACTC
>CAYXFO010000580.1:0-2657 GCA_964464255.1 uncultured Pirellula sp. | reverse complement strand
AATCCTATTTTACCGCGAAACGAGGGGGGCTGTCCCTCACCAAAGAGGTTCGGGAGATCCCTCGATCCCTAGTAGGTCGCGGTAACTGGTCGTTTTACCAGATCAAAACCGAAACCGATGCCTGGAAACGTGTCGCCATGGACTTCAGCATCGCGATGCGAATCAAGGAGGAGCAAATCGCCAACCTCAACGCACTCAACGGAAGCACACGTCTTCTGGCGAACATCGCTGGCCAGACCTATGCCATGGAGTTTGCCGTGTTCGCCTTCAAAAAACGCGCATCATCGTGATCATGTGAGGAATGCTCGTGACTCCGAAATTTGCAAAAGCCATCGACCCAATTTTTGAAGCAGCCTTGCGCTTTGAATCGAAAATCGAATCCGCTCAAGACGACTCTTCGTTCAATACCGCCGACGAACGCGCCACCCTGATTAGAAAAATCGACGCCGCGGAATTGGAGTTGGGAAAAACTAAAGACTGGGAGTTGGCCAAATATGCGATCTGCGGATGGATCGACGCTCGGCTCATCGGCAGCCCATGGAAGGAAAGCAACTGGTGGAATAATAATTGCCTCGAATTGCGTTACTTCAAAACCCAATTGGCGCACCATCGGTTCTTCGAGAAAGCAATCGAAGCAGAGAGCCTGCCGGAGAAAGACGCGCTCGAGGTTTTCTATCTCGCAGTTGTCCTCGGATTCCGAGGCTTCTACAAAGATGCCCCCGCTGTGGCAAGGGAAAAGGCCAACGAGTTGGATCTACCCGACAGCATGGAAAGATGGTGCCAAAAAGTCGTTAGGTCTTTGCATCTCCGACAAGGACGCCCCGATATTCCCGGTCAAGTGATCATCGGAGGGGACAAATGGCCACTCCAAGGAAGAAGCCTGTTGCTTCAATACGCGATGATCTCATTCTTTCTGGTCGCTGTTGCTGTTGCTGTCATTGTTCTGCTTTACAAAAGCTAACCGTTGAGAAGTGCTGACATGTTGAGTGCCTTGGACAGTCTAATAACGGCGATCACCTCTCCCATCCGCCAACTGTACTACCTGATTCAGCGGGTAACGCCCGGGAGCCAAGCTTTTGGCCGGCTCTCGCTCCCCATGCGATGGGCTATCATCACTTTCCTTTGCCTTTCGATCGCTCTGGTCGCGGCTCTGATTCGGATCATGCTCGCCAGTGGCGCGAAGTGGATCGAGTCGCTTTATTTCCTATGCGGTGTGCCGCTGGTCTTTGTCATTTCCTTCCTCGTCTATTGGTTTGTTGTTTTTTGGCTCAAGGAAGAAACCTCCAAGTATCCCGACATCGACCGTGTCATGAACGATGGACTCCAGCAATTGACAGCCGGCGGAATCTCTGCGGTCTCGACCCCAATCTTCCTTGTTCTCGGTACCGAAGACGTCGAAGCAAACCGACGGTTGCTCGAAGCCGCTAACCTGAAACTTCCCGTTCATGCACCCAAAGCGGGAGAAGGAGCCCTGTCCTTCCTGGCGTCCAAAGATGCGATTTGGATCATGCCCAACTCTTGCAATGCGATATCCCGACTCAGTCATTCCTCTCCTCCACCCACTGCAGGACCGGGGCCAGCATCCGAAGGACCTCCTGAAGAAGAGGAAATCCAAGGAACCGTGGGTGCCGAAGATATCGCCATCGACCCGGAGGACCAGGACGGCGAATGGGGACGCGCTGTGGACAAACAGGATGATGAACCCAGTGTCGAGGGTGGAACGATCGCCTTGGACGATTTCGATCTCGCCAAAAAAGACATCGCCTCTGCTCCCGCTCCCGCCCCCGCAAAAAAAATACTCGGACAGGACCTCGCTGAGACCGAAGACCGCCTGAGATACATTTGCAAGTTGATCAAAAAAGCTCGAAAAAATGTCTGCCCCATCAACGGCGTTCTGACCACCATCCCATTCGAACTGATCGAGAGCCATCACAAGCAATTGTCCCTTGCACTTCAAAAAGATTTGAAGGTCCTCAGAAACGAAATGCAAGTTCGCGTAGCCAATACTCTGCTGGTTACCGGCATGGAAAATGAACCTGGCTTCATCGAAATGACCAGACGCCTCGGTCCCCAACGCATCGCCAAACAAAGAATAGGAAAAGGTTCCGATGTGTGGGTCAGCCCCGAACGCATGCGACTCGCCGCCCTCGCAAAGCACGCCACCGCCGTTTTCGAAGATCAAATCTTTGATCTCTTCCAGCATGAGGATTCGCTGAGAAATAAACAGAACGCCAAACTCTTCAGCCTCCTGAGCCGCATGCGAGGAACCTTTGCAAGCCACTTGACGGAAATCATGGAAACCGGATTCGGGTTCGACCCCAGCAAGCAACCCGAGTTGGCCGACCAACAGTTCCTCATCAGCGGTTGTTACTTCGCCGCTTGTGGACCCGAAAAGCAACGACAGGCGTTCGTCGCCAGCGCGATCAGCAAAGTTGTCGAACTTTGCGATGATAT
Organism: uncultured Pirellula sp.; assembly: GCA_964464255.1. GTDB lineage: Bacteria > Planctomycetota > Planctomycetia > Pirellulales > Pirellulaceae > JBKCUI01. Next base: position 203 of record CAYXFO010000580.1, on the reverse strand, counting down.
CGAATGGACCCCGAGTGCAAGTCAACAGGATGCCCGCTATCGACGATTTGCCAACTGGGTCGCCTTGATCGGACTCCTTTCGATCCTCGGCATCGTCGCATTTCTCGCATTCAAATACCGCGGCCTATGGTGTCCCGGCGGAAACCCGTGAGCAAGGCCTAGGCAAACAGTCCAATCGGTCCATTGCGAGACCATTCGAAGAG
>CAYXFO010000579.1:0-2657 GCA_964464255.1 uncultured Pirellula sp. | reverse complement strand
TCACAGCCCCGAGCGATCTGCAGGGAACGGCGAGTATCGTGAATGGCTCACTGCAGTTTAGTCCTGATAAGGATTTCTTCGGTGAAGTCAAGATGACGGTGCGTGGAACCGACAACGGAGCGCCACCTCTTGCTACCGATTCGGAAATCACGATCAATGTCACGAACGTCAATGATCCACCGATCGCCGTGGACGACCCTGCATTCACAGTGATCGCGTTAGGGGATCCGAACACTCTCAATGTTCTGACAAACGATTTGCCAGGTCCTGCTGGTGAACCGGGGACGATCAGGGTCGTTTCGGTAACATCCGTCACCCCATCAAACGCGGGAACCGTCCAGGTTGCAGCAGGTGGTACGGCAGTCGAGTTCACTCCATCCACCGATCCAATGTTTTTCGGTACCACAGCGACATTCAATTACACGATCAACGATCAAGATGATTTGCCCGCAACCGCAAAGGTGACGGTCACGATTCTCCCCCCTGCCTCGCCCTTCGCCGTGGATGATGATTATCGAGCCAACGCTACGCTGAAGATTCTGGAAGGAAACACTGCAACCTTCGACGTACTGGCAAACGACTTTTCCCGCGTGCCGTTAACCAAGATACTCACTCCGGGAACAACCCCTCCTCCACAACCGACCATCACCAACGGCGGCCCTGGTACCGTAGCGATCGAAGGAAACCTGATCCGATACACTCCCGAAGAGCATCGCAATGGCGAAGTTGTATTTACCTACGCAATGGATGACTCGGACACTGAAGTAGAAGACAACGAACGTCGGCTCGCCACGGTCACGATGTTGGTTCAGGAACGCAATGATCCACCCGTTGCTGTGAATAAATCAATATCTGATGGCACAGAAGACACCGATAAGGTCATTCAGGGTACAGAGATTACCAATGACTTAAGTAGGGGACCGTTCGAAGACTCACAAACGCTTACCATCATCAGCGCGATCGTGCGATTGGGTGGTGGCAGTGTTTCCCTCAACGGCGGAAACATTACCTACAAGCCTGCTAAGGATTACTTTGGCCCGGTAGAAATTGAATACACCGTTCAAGACAATGGCACCACCGCTGGTGCACCTGATCCGTTGTCCTCAACAGCCAAGGTGAGCTTTACCCTTGCACCGGTGAACGATTCGCCGGTCGCCAATGCTGACCCGGTACGGACGGTAGCGGAGAACACTCCTTTTGCTCCATCGACTTTGACGATCGCCATCGATGATTTGCTAGATAACGATACAGTCGGACCGGACAACGAGAGCGGAGACCAGGTGGTATCGTTCGTTGCACTCAATGGCCCGATCACAACGACGAAGGGAGGAACCGTTTCCCAGTCAGGTGGCAACCTGATCTACACCCCTCTTCAATCGTACAACTCTTTGGATGGTCGCGGCCCAGATACGTTCACTTACCAGATCACCGATGGCCAAATGGCAAACCAATTTGCCACTGGTACGGTCACCATCAATGTGACCGAAGTCAACGATCCACCTGAAACGAAGATCTCCGATGAGAAGGCGGTTGTTGTGGAGGTATTCGCTGGGTTGCCCACAGTCATTGACTTGCGGTCCGCTCTCTCGGCTGCCAACTGGTCTCGCGGTGCGGCCAATGAAGCTTCTCAGTCCTTGGTGCTGATGGAAAAGGTAGACGATCCGAGTGTCGGTACCGTTTCGGATTTTGGCTCCACGCAATTCACGTATTTCGCACCGCTCAATACTGATGCAACGACTGGGTTTACCTTCATCGTTCAGGACGACGGAAGCACAGCGGGCATCACCGATGCCCAGCAGGCATTCGGACGGATCGTTATTGTTGTGAGGCCATTCCAGCCAAGTTCCTTCCGCGGGACCGTGTTCCTCGATGATGACGCAGATGGTATTCAGGACCGAGTCGGTAACGATCCTATCGAAGCCCCGATCGGTGGCGTGGAAGTCACTTTGACATTCATCGATCCGATCACACAGGTTTTGAGGACAGTGACGGAGATGACTGCAGCAGACGGATCATATGATTTTGAACTGCTCCCACCTGCGGAATACACGGTCAGCTACAGCACCCCACAGCACATGGTCAACGGCCCTGGTGCGATGACGTCGCGTACCATGAAGATCGACGCTCCTGGCGGCATCAACACCGTCTTCAACTTCCCCGTTCAAAACATCCGGTCTGATTATGTGACCTACCTCGAGTTCCTTTCCTCGTCGTTCAACCAGAATGATCCTGGCCGTCGTCGTGGTATGCATGCCGCAATCAATTCTCAAGGAGTAACGGACTGGGTAGCACATTACGGGAAACCAACCACCACAGCCTTCTACGAAGTGGTCTTGAGCAACGATAAGACCAAGGCCTATCTCACCGAAGTATCGGCCAACGGCATGAGAGTGCGAACGACCGAACTGGGTCGTCGCGATTTCTTCCGCATGTCGACCGATAACGGTGGTGATCTTGTTCGAATTCTGAAGGATCCAGGCGAGTTCACGAACTGGGTGGATGTGAATCGATCGAGTCCTTCGATTGCCGCCCGCGGATATCTCGATACGGTGGATGATTTCTTCACGCAAGAGGGATGGAACAACTAGTCATCAATCGGCAAGGGCCATCAATCGGCAAGGTTTGAGAAACAGCGATCGAGCAAGTCACCCTCGGAC
>CAYXFO010000578.1:0-2662 GCA_964464255.1 uncultured Pirellula sp. | reverse complement strand
GTGATCGACTCTGTACAGCAGACGGTCAACTCGGTCCAAATCACCGACATGCGGCCGACCATTACGTTCAACCGAATAACGTTGGCTGCTGACTCAGCCATCAGCGCGACCCCGGATAGCTTTGAAGAAACGCTCTTCAGTGATCCTCGTTTTCAACGCAATGGCTCTTTCACTCCCGATTACGACCGAGTCGGTCCCAAGGTCCATGGAAATCACTTGGTAAACAACTCGGTCAACGGGATGTTTATTCGAGTCTCCACACCTGCTGGGGGGACGACACGACAATTGTCCGTACCTGGTCGCTTCGATGACATCGATGTAGTACACGTGATCGCCGAAAATATTTCCATTCAGGGAAATCCTGGCGGCGGATTGTTGGACACATTCGTAGTTCCAGCCAATTTGATCACCTTGCAAGGAGCGTCGGGTGGAACTCTAACCGGTGGCGTTTATCGCTACAAAGTCACCTTCGTGGACAGCAACGGTTATCAGAGCCCTCCCTCGGATCCTACGCCTCCACTCACTCTAGCTGGCCAAACGGCGGTCAGGATCGCTGGATTACCAGGCGTTAGTAGCGGATATGTTTCCAGACGTCTGTATCGAAATGATGGCCCAAATCGCCCATACGTTCTCGTCGCGGAGTTGGATGGTACAACCAGCAGCTACCTCGACCGCGGTGCATCGCTTGCCGATCCAAGCGATCCGCAAGGAACATTGTTGCGAGATCGGCCCGATGCCTCTGCAGTTACCGTTACATCGCTCGCTGACGGCTTTCTGCCGTTGGGAAATTACACCTATCGAATAGTGATGATCGACTCGACGGGACGCGAGGGAATTGTTTCATCACCCACAGCCGTTGGTGTAACAACCCTTACGAACCGAACCTTGCAATTGAACAATCTGCCTTTCATTCAGACCGGCTACAGCGGTTTCCGAATTTACCGGAGCCAAAACAATGCGGCGGGGCCGTTCTTGCAAATCGCTGAGATCACCGACCCTGCTATTCGTTCGTTCACCGACGACTTTACGGTCAGTGGCGGACGGGCTCTGAGTCTGGAGAGCTTCGGGAACATTCGGCCTCGCTTGGATGCTTCTCTGGCAATCGATCCCGGTGCAGTCATCAAGCTGGATGGGGCCCGCATTGAGCTGGGACATAGCACACAGTTGTTGGCCGAGGGAGTTGATGGCAGCCGTATCGTGATGACGAGCCGTAAAGACGATCGCTTCGGAGCGGGTGGAACCTTTGATACCAATAACAACGGACGCAATGGGGCAACCGATACACGGCCAGGCGATTGGAGCGGTATCTATGCATCTCCCGGAGCAAGTATCAGTTTCGACAACGTGGTGATCGCAAGTTCCGGAGGAATTTCCAGAATCGAAGGTACATTCAAGGCCTTCAGTCCCGTAGAGATTCAACAAGCAGAAGCTCGGATCGCTAACACGGTTTTTGAGGGAAATGCCAACGGCATGGGAGGTCAAGGGCCGGTTGATCGTTTGGGGCGTCCGGCCAACGAAAATTATCCTGACGGTCCTCCCGACGATGCGAGTTACCCGTTCGTCAATAACCGTAGCCGTGGCTCGACGGTATTCGTTCGCGGTGCACAGCCGGTGTTTCTCAACAACGTTTTCCAAAACAATCTAGGTGTCGCCATCACCATCGATGCCAACTCCATGGATGCGAAGTTGAGAGGGGATAGTGGACGCCAGACCGGAATGGTGGATCGCGATCTTACGTTGGATGCTAATCGCGGACCGTTGTTCCGAGGCAACCGACTATTCAACAACACCATTAACGGGTTGGAAATCCGAGCCGATTCAACCACCTCCAATCGCGTGGAAGAGGATCTCTCGGTACGAGATCTACCTCGAAATATCCTCACCACTGATAGCGTTTGGGATGACACGGACATTGTTCACGTCCTGTTCGATTCGATCGTGGTCAGCAATCTTCAGCATGTTGGAGGCCTAAGGCTTCAGAGTGCTGTCAATGAGTCGCTTGTGATCAAGATGGAAGGTCAAGGCTCGAACTTTGATCATGAACGAGGGACTGGCTTTACCGCTACCGGACGTTACAGCAGCATTACAGATCGTGTTGGTGGAACGATTCAGGTTCTCGGTATGCCCGGTTTCCCGGTCGTCTTCACCAGTTACCGGGATGATAGTGTGGGAGCGGGCACGCAACCGAACGGATTGCCGCAAACCGACACGAATAACGACGGTATTGCGACTGTTCCTCGCCCTGGCGACTGGCGCAGTTTGGTGTTTGATTCCTTCAGCAACGATCGAAATGTTATTGCTGTCTTGGAATCGGAACGTCCCAACATAAGTGCCCCAGGGGTGAACGATGCAACGGTCACAGCACAATTGCTGGGTGAACTTGCTCCCAATCCGTCCTCTTCCGACGAGAACTTGGTACTCGGTTGGGTTGTCAACGGTGTGCTAAGCGAACCTGCCGATCAGGATGTTTACAGCTTCGTCGGCACGGCTGGAACCGAGGTTTGGTTTGATATCGACAATACCGAATTGTCGCTCGACAGCATTATCGAGATCCTTAATGCGAACGGCGATCTTCTGGCTCGTAGCGATGACAGCACTGCCGAACAACTTAATCCGACGTTGATAGTTCGCGATCCATCCCTGGTGCCGGAGACGGTTAATC
>CAYXFO010000577.1:1149-2688 GCA_964464255.1 uncultured Pirellula sp. | reverse complement strand
CTTCCAGTGCCTCGCCGTAGGGGTTGTGCTTTTTCTTGTTCTCGCCATCGATGTGGCAGACGTTGCACTTGGCTTCACCGGCAAGTTTCTTGAACTCCTCATTGTCGCTCGAATCGACATAAACCTTGACCCAGGTTTCGCTAAACTCCTTGATTGCAAAAGCGTTTGGTGTAGCGCACGAAGCAATCAATCCAACAGCGGCGTAGGTTAGCAACTTTCTCATTGCAGCATGATTCTCCAAGTACGAGGCGGGATTGGGAATCCGTTCAACAGGACGAATTTACCCAACAGATGATTGGCGATCGGCCTACATCTGCCTTGATTAAAATACGACGGCGTAACACTGTCAAACCAAGGAATGCCCCGCGCCCGCAGAATTAGTAAACTAAATGGTGAATGGGAGGGTTATCGGACGAAAAATGACACCGTAGTAAGCTAACTCAACGGTCCTTTTCCAAATCCCTCTTCAGCGTTGTGCCGAGGCAATCGCGCCGATGATGAATAAGACCCAGGCGATCCCCCAAACCACGGTAAAGATCCCACCCATCACGATTCCAATCCAAGCGTGTACGCTTCCTTTGACCGATGGGTTCGCGGCTCGCTTTCGCAGCCCCATGATGCCGAGAATGAAGGCGGGAATCCCTAGGAACAGCCCGATGCATGGGAACATCGAAAAAAGTCCGAGGTAGTAGGCGATGAGTGCGGGTGCATTCTTGTAGGGGATCAGGCCTCCGGTTGCATCGCCATCGGACGGGGCTTGGTGGTACTGTATGTTTGGTTGCGGTGCCTGATATGGGTTTTCTCCGAACGAGTTGTCATTTGGAAACGTAGACATGTTTTGTGGTATTCGATAAGGATTAGAAACGACGACTAAGTCAACAACTCCTTGAGTTTAACTGAGCCGAAAGATAGATTGCCAGTCCCCGCGAACAATGTAGCCGAGAAATCTGGAAAGAAGAGCAATTTGTTGGATTTACCTAGCTCATGATCCGTCCCATAACTCCGCTGATGAGTCTCTTCACAGAAACCCTAGCCGCGTTCGGTGCTGCAGCGATTGTCCTGGTATCGGTGATCGTCTTCCTCACCCTTTTCTACCGCGCTCTGGCTTGGATCTCATCGATCGGTTCTAAATCGGAGGCGGTCTCCGTACGAGGGGTTTTGTCCAAGAGGGCTCTTGCGAACGTACATGTAGCTATGGATCCGACCGGACTGCCATCGTTTATCGTTCGACGGGATTCCGTGCTGAATGATCGGTCGTTCCAAGCAGATGCTCCGAGAAGTATTCGTGCATGCGGCGTTGGCCGTATGCACCTCCGATACCGTGACCGCCATTGGGTACGACCAGCAAGTCAAACGATTTATCGGCGCGGATGAGTGCATCGACCAAGCGCATGGTCGACTCGGGCGGAACATTCGTATCCATTTCGCCGACGATCAGGAGTAACTTCCCGCCGAGTCGCCCGGCGTTATCGATGTTTGAAGACTCCGCATAATGAGCGTCTACAGGGTAACCCATCCACTGTTCGTTCCAGGAAGCTT
>CAYXFO010000577.1:0-1139 GCA_964464255.1 uncultured Pirellula sp. | reverse complement strand
CGATACTCCGTAGATGCCGACGCGCGAGAGATCTATTTCAGGATACTTGGCCGCTGCTGCGCGCATCCATGCGATCCGATCGGGAAAGCCCGCATCCTTGAGATTGTGCCAACATACATCATGAAAGGCTTTGGAACGATTGGCTGTCCCCATGCCGTCGATTTTCACGACGATGAAACCGAGGCTTGTGAGGGATTCGTAAAGGGACGATGGTTGAAAGCTCTTCGGTACATAGGAACTCTGGGGCCCAGCGTAGATGTCCTCGATGATCGGATACTTGCGATTGGGGTCAAAGTCCTTGGGACGGCAGATGATTCCCCATATCTCGGTTTGCCCATCGCGACCGACCGCGGAGAACACCTCGGGAGGACGCCAACGAGTTTGTTGCAGCGATGCGATATCTGATGTTTCTAGGTCGCAAACCTTCTTCCCATCGGATACTCGCCGCAATTGATTCACCGGAGCCATGTCTACTCGCGAAAACGTCGCTACCACATATTGGCGATCCGGTGACCATTGAACGGTATGGTTCCCGTTCTCCTCTGTGAGCCAAGTCCAATCCTCGCTGTCCAGATCTGCGGTCGCGTAGTGAATATGATAGGGATCCTGGCCCTCGCGCCCTGAGACGCTGACGGCGATCCGACGAGCTTGCTCATCCACCCACTCAATGCCGCGCACCACGGTTCCCGATGGCGTCAGAACACGTTTTTCCTGTCCTGTCGAAGCATCGATCAGAATCAATTGACGCCAACCGTATTTTTCGGTCGCAAAAATGATTTCGTTGGATTTCTCGAGCCATTGGGTTTTTGGGACCGAATGATTCTCTGTATGCATGGTCCAGATAAAGGTGTCCGACAGTTCGTCAATGATGTTGCGGACCATTCCGTCGCGAATTCGAATCTCGATCAATCGAAAGCGACCGTGACCACGATCTACCTGTTGGTATGTGAAACTCGCTCCATCGGCGTCGAATCGGAGTTCTGGCTGGAGCCACTCATGTTCGAAGCGATCAACCAAAGGCTTGAACTGCCGAGCCTCCTCGACATGGAACAGATTCAATTCGTACGATGGGAATGGGTCCCCTGGGAGCACATACGGTCGGCTTTCGAGTTTGGCTCGCCCACCTTCGGGAGGACTGG
>CAYXFO010000576.1:0-2708 GCA_964464255.1 uncultured Pirellula sp. | reverse complement strand
GCCTTTCCGATTTCAGTCGGTACCACGGAATCAGACCCACCAAGCGTTCATCATCACGAGCGATCAATAGATACAACTCGGCATCGCTCGGCGCATAAGCTTCCCACCAACTGAGAAGCCATTCCGGTTGGCGCATGGGAAGTCCGCAGGCCAACTGACGCCAGGAAAGCCAAAGATCGGGCGCGATGGGGTATTCTCGGACCAATTGGATGTGGATCATACATTACAGTTATGCGATGCAAACGCCCGCAGGCATGGGATTGCACTAGGATTGGCATTCGAAAAGAATGAATCTGTGCTGATTTATCTGTCTTTGCCGGATGGAACGCATGTACCATGGCAGCTGATTATTTCCAAAAACACCGAAGGGATTAAACATGGAAAATTGCTCCGTAAGCCGTCGCTCGTTCGTGTTGCAGGGAACGACCGCTACTGTCGCCGCCGCGGTATGTGGACAGCGTGCTTTGGGTACCCATGCAAGGAGCGCTCGCTTGCGGTTGGCAGGCATCGGGGTCGGCGGGATGGGGGCTGCGGACCTTGCATCGCTCAGTTCGCACTTGAATGTCGATGTCGTGGCACTTTGCGATGTGGATAGCAACCGGCTCGCGCAGGCGAGTGAAAAACATCCGCAGGCAAAGCGGTTTTCGGACTTCCGAAAGATGTTTGACGAAATGGCCGATTCGATCGACGCAGTGCATGTGTCGACTCCCGACCATACGCACGCACCAGCTGCGATGACGGCGATGAACTGTGGCAAGCATGTTTATTGCCAAAAGCCACTCACCCATGACGTCTATGAAGCAAGGCAACTGCGGCTTGTCGCGGAACAGACAAAACTGGTGACTCAAATGGGAATTCAAGTCCATTCCGCCAGCGCGTATCGCACCGCTGTAGCTTTGGTGCAGAGCGGTGTCATCGGCAAGGTGCGGGAAGCCCACTCGTGGAGCAATAAGACGTGGGGGTACGACGGCCCCGATCCCGAGCCATCCGCTCCCCCTGACTTCCTGGACTGGGATTTATGGTTAGGGACTGCACCCAAACGTGCGTACGCCGAAGGGCATTTTCATCCGGGTAATTGGCGGCGATGGTACGATTTCGGTTGCGGCACGATGGGGGATATGGCGATCCATATTTTGGATCCGGTCTTCAGCGCACTGAAACTTGGGACACCAAAACGGATCGTGTCCTCGAGTTCGCCTCCTCCCAAGTTCTCGTATGGAATGCAAAACCACACTCGGTTTACGTTCGGGACATCAACACCTTACACCACTCCCGACTTCGTTTTGACTTGGAGCGACGGCGGAAAAATGCCAGACACCAAGGACTGGCCAACTCAGATCCGCGATGGACAACCGGTCGGCTTGCCGGACCAGGGGTCGATGTTCCTCGGCGAAAAAGGGGCGATACTCCTACCCCATGTCTCTAAGCCAATCCTTTTGCCACAGAATCAGTTTGAGCAGACTCAGATCGAGGTCGTTCCGAACGGAAACCACTATCATTTGTTCGTGGATGCTTGCCTTGGAGGAGAACCGACGACAGCCCACTTCGGCTATGCAGGCCCCTTGACCGAGGCTGTCCTGCTGGGGACATTAGCCAACCGGTTCCCTGATCAAGCATTGGATTGGCAGCCAGACACATTGAGTATCCCGAACCACGAAGGGGCTCAACGCTTGCTGCGGCGAACGTATCGCCAGGGATTCGAAGTGACTCATCTATCTTGAGGAACGAGGTTCTATGAATATCGCAAAGAAGTGTATAGCAGAAGTGTTGGGAACGTTTTGGTTGACCTTCGGTGGATGCGGGAGCGCCGTGTTAGCCGCGAAATTCCTTGCGACCGAGGATACGACCCCCTTGAATATGGGGATAGCTCACTTGGGAGTTGCGTTTGCGTTCGGTCTGACCGTACTGACCATGGCATACTCCATCGGTCACATTTCCGGTTGCCATTTGAACCCAGCGGTTTCGCTCGGTTTGCTGATGGCCAAGCGTTTTCCATCTTCTGAATTCGTGCCTTATGTTATCTCCCAAGTGGTCGGGGCATCACTCGGTGCTGGTTTGCTCTATGTGATTGCTAGTGGGCAACCAGGGTTCGCTGTCGGAGGCTTCGCCTGCAATGGATTCGATGAACATTCGCCAGGCAAATACAGCATGATGGCGTGCTTTGTTGCCGAAGTCGTGCTGACCTTCTTCTTCCTCTTCATCATCCTCGGAGCTACCGACAAACGAGCCCCCGCAGGTTTTGCTCCAATCGCGATCGGTTTGGGTTTGACCCTCATCCATCTGATCGGGATTCCGGTAACCAATCTGTCGGTCAACCCAGCTCGCAGCACCGGTCCTGCCTTGATTGTCCAGGGTTGGGCTTTGCAACAAGTCTGGCTCTTCTGGGTAGCCCCTTTGTTGGGCGCAGCGATCGCTGGTCTGGCCTATCCGCAAATCAGCCAGGAAGATCGCTAGGCCCTATGTCAGTTCACCGATCGTTGAGATCGTTGGACAATCGGGAATTCCCGTTGCACATGGTTGTGGCAGTTGCTGACAACCATGTAATGGGGCTCGGCAATGGATTGCCTTGGAAACTGAGCGCCGACTTGCAACGTTTCAAGCGATTGACCATGGGGCATGCGATGCTCATGGGACGCCGCACCTTCGATTCGATAGGGCGTGTTCTGCCGGGACGAACCACGATCGTCCTTACCAGGCAGTCCGGCTAC
>CAYXFO010000575.1:0-2712 GCA_964464255.1 uncultured Pirellula sp. | reverse complement strand
GGCTCAACACTGATCAGTTCTGGCGAGGCACCTTATTTAACGCTCCGCGACGCATCCCGATTAGCAAATGATTCTCAAAATTCGTCGGATTCTCCCTGGGTTGAAATCCTGGAGGATAAATTCGAACGAGCCGAATTGGGTGATGCTTGGGTGACTCCGAATGGAACTTGGAACATTGAAAATGGTGTCGCTCATGGAAAAATGACCGCTGTTCCAGGAATCAAAATCGCGCAGTTGATCCCGCGGCTTGCCATTCCATCGCGCGTATCGATTGAATTCGACGCTTGGTCTTCGACGGGTGTTAGTGTTGTTGAACCTTGGCTATTCGATAGCCAATTTCAAAATGGCATAGGGGCCGTGAATTCAAACGCTGTCGCCATTTTTGTTTCTGCCAATTCTGGTCAGTACAGTTCTATCGTAAGAAAGGAGCTTGGGTTTCGATTTGAGCCCAATCGAAAGTATCGTTTCAAACTTGTTCGAGACCAAGGCAAGTTTGCGTCCTGGATTGATGGTCAACTTATTCTGGAAACGAGCTTGTACGCAGACAGCTTATTCGTCAACGCATTACTTCAAGGTTCTTGGCCAGAGGCCGGAAAAGAGATTTATATCGACAACGTCTCCATTAAGGTACCCGCCGACTGTCAAGATGAGATGGCTGCCATTCGCACGGAGCAAAAACTAAACGATCGATTGAAACTGAAAGAACTGGTTCGAGAAGCCATCGACGAGGACGAAGCTTTGACGCCGGAGATTAAAAGGTTGGCTACTCAATACGCCATGCGAAGAATGGAATCTACGACCGTTCGCCAAGAGATTGTCATGGCAAACGTGTTATCTGATATTTGGAACCGAGCACAATTCAAATCAGTCGCAGAAATTCTCGAGCGTGAGTTCACCGTTCAATCGGATAATTGGGTAAAGCAATTGCTGATCGCGGGACTACTTTATCGAGCAGGGGAGTACGATCAAGTCGCGAAGAAATTGCGAGTTGCGAATGAAGTCCACGAACGGCTTTTCGCTTCGAGCCATCCGGTTGCTTTTGCCATCCTGGCCCTCAATGCGAAAGCTCAAGCGAATAAGCCGAGGGCGCTTGAAGCCATGCGCCGCCTCCGCGATTCTATGCGAAGTGATTACTGGAAGGAAGATTCGTTTGTAGATGGCTGGGTGAAGTATGCTGAAAAAGAGGTGGGTTCAAGTTACACGAGTGAACTTGCACTTTCCGAAGACATGGAGTCGATCTACCGACTCACCTTTGAACCGATGCAGAATGCCTTTCTTCGTTCCGACCTTTCTGAATACCCAACGATTTATGCGCCCGATGCGACGCTCATCGACGGACGAGGCGCTGAACCTGGGCCATTCGATGTTCAGTCTTCGTTTGAGGCCTGGTTTGCCGCGGAATCCCTTTGGAATCTAGGTAAGGGCGATGTGTTTGCAACACTTGTAAGAAAGAGAATGGATGTAAAATTAGATGCGGCTGCAAAAGACGCCACGGCAACAAGTGAATGTGTGCTTCGCAACGCTTCCGAGACATGGGTTTTGCACATTCAAACCAAGCTCAAAAAAGGAGAAGCAGGCTGGCGAATCCACTACCAGCGAACGGGAGTCGTCGGTCGTCGCCGAGGGGATAAGGTACTTGTATCGAAACCCGCGGATTGGGAAACTCTGGATGAGGAAGTCAGGCGAGCCGACGAAAAAGCGGACCCTCGCCAATCGCTTTACGCGCGGAGTGAGGCGTGGCAATTGAGCGAAGTTCTAGGTGCTTCGCAGAAGGTCATCGAACTGCCCGAGATATACCCAGAGGATTTATCCCTTCATTCGATTCTCGCGTATCCCACTCGAAACGCTAAAGTGATGCAGGAATTCGGTGAACGTGCAGTCCGCGAGAAACCCGATGTCCCAGGCCCTAGCTATTTGAGAGCATTGTCGGTTCGAACGCACTCGCCCTTGTCTCCCACGGAACTAGCGCCTGGAATTCGCATCGCAATTCCAAGCTTCTATAAAGTCGGAAACCCAAAGGATGTCTCTATTCCAGGACGGATCCTGGCAACGTGGTGGCCTGCGCCAAGCAGTTCACTTTCTATTTCTCTGATAGAAAATGCTTACAAGCCCGATGAAACCCTCGAGTCAACGGTGACGGGTTTCAAAGAGGCTTTTATCAAGAACTACTCCGCAACCGTTTTGCGATTCGAAGCGATTCGAGTGGGAAACGCTCAAGGGTTCATGCTTGTTGTACAAGGCCCTGGGAATGGCACGTTAATGAACCCCGAAGGGGCGATTCGCGACACGGTCCAAACCTTTGTAGGAGTTCGCCGAGGAGATGATTGCGTGCTATTCGTTTTGTCATCGCACAAAAACAGTATCAATGATAGAAATGCAGAGCTCAAAGCGATATTCGAATCGGTGGAGATCCAATAACCCAATTTGCTCGCGGCTCGCTGACAGGCTCTTTGCTTTCGTCGATGTTGGAGCGTGTTTTGAACCTGCGTTGTTTGGAATCTTGTCGACGGTGCGATACGGCATACCCTCGAAGGGCACAGCGGTCCCATATCATCTCTTCAATTCAATCCGGACGGTCAACGATTGATTCCTCCACGGGCAGCCAAGCCGTTTCGCATCGAGGAGAGGTTATTGCATGGGAGTTAGCTTCCACAACTGTCGAATGGAAGATTGATGACATCACAGGTGTTCGCGGCATGGCGGCAAGTCGAG
>CAYXFO010000574.1:0-2714 GCA_964464255.1 uncultured Pirellula sp. | reverse complement strand
TGCTGGCCCTGCTCCATGGCTGCCTCCGCGATTCGGTACCTATGGTGCCGATGATTCGAGCGCTGGCGATCGAATACCCCGGCGAGTATTGCTCTACCCTCGGCAGGTTATCCCGCCGAATCGAGCAAGGCATGCCATGGGTCGAGGCGTTGGAGCAGTCGCCGGATGCACTGCCCGAAGATATTGTCTTGGCCCTCCGACTCGGCTATGAAAACGACACCCTGCTGCCGATGCTGGAACAATTGAGGAGGGATGAATCGAACGACTGGATGAATCGCGAACAGTCGCTCTGGCGCAACTATCTGACGTACGGTTTATCGTTGGCAGTTGTGATGATTTATGTTCTTTCACTCTTTGCCTATTTCATCATGCCAACCCTGGCAAAGATGATGCAGGAATTTGAACTTCCCGGCAACCAAATCTCCGTCATGAGGATCGCTACTCAGGGTGCGGTGTATCTCGCGCTCTTCGTCTTGGCGATAACTCTCGTGCTTATCGTTTTCACATGGTCCGAGCGACTCCGCTCGTTCGCTCGCCGACTGTTTCGGATCCCGGAAGCGAGTACCGGCAAAATGCGGGGCTTTCTGTTGCGAATGCTTGCGCACGTGACTGAACACAGATCCTCCATGAAAGCCTCGCTCGCGACATTGGCTGAACATCACACGAGCCACGACTTGAAACGCCGCTTGTCAGCCGCAAGGTTGAGCCTCGAACAGGGAAGCGAATCTCTCGCGGCACTCGAATCCGCAGGTCTGATCACACCGGCGCAAAGCAGTTGCTTGCAAGGGGAACCCGCGACGACTCAAGCGTGGGTGCTACGGCAAGTGGGCAGTGCGATGATTGGACAGGGTTTTTCCCGCTGGAGGTGGATGCAGTCGCTGCTGCCGCCAATGCTGGTTCTGATCCTGGCCTTCGGTGTTCTTTGGATCTCTTCAGCGATGTTTGACAGTATGTACAGTCTGGTGACGACGCTGGCCCAAGAAGAACCGTCGGGGAGATAGTCGATGCGATACAACCCAACCACAGCATTCCGACAAAGACGACCTCGAGGACTGATGCAGCTCGAAATCGTGATCGCCGCGATTCTCTTGGGGGTCATCATCACCGGTTTGAGCACCTTGAATTATCGATTGCTCGGCGTTGCCAAAGATACTCGCCATTATCAGTTTGCGATCCATGAAGCGGCGAATCAGATCGAGCAGCTCACCGCTCTGGGCCTCGAAGGACTCGACGAACGGATCGCGCGAGCGACACTCTCCGACGAGGCGACTCAAGCTCTCCCAAGTGGCGTGATGGAGGTTCGAAGGGTGGATGATCCAACAGGAACAAGGGTTTTCATAAAGATCCAATGGGATCGCCCCGGAGCACCCGCGCCGGTTGAACTCTTTGGCTGGGTTTCGACGCAATCCGCATCCGTATCTGCATCGGAGGACACACCATGAGAATCCACCGCCATGGCACGATGCTCATCGAAGTCTGCTCGGCACTCGCTGCAGGATCGATGGTTATGCTCCTGGGGGTCGTATTGATCGAACGATCGATGCGTTGGTCCCAAGCGATGCAGCATCAAGCGAATCTGCAGCGCGAGTTGAGCTTGCTGGCCAAGGCATGGCGAGACGATTTTTCAAGAGCCGAAAAGGTGGACGCTCGATCGCCACAGCAGGTGGTGCTGACACTCTCTGGTAAAGAAGTCATCTATGAATCGCTCGGTCATGAAGTAGTCCGACGGTCCAAGCCCAGTGGATCGGAGTCCTATGTTTTGGGTGACGGGTACCAAGCTAGTTTCGATGCCTCGTTGCTGGTGATCCAAGCCTTGAACCCGGCAGGCGAAGTGACAGGAACCAGGCTGAAAGTGTCTGGTCCTACCGCCCGCAGGCAATACCGCGTTATCGACATGGACGACCAGGATGCAGCGATTAGCCAGGAGGAGAAGCCATGAGACGCGCAAAGCCAAAGGAGCGTTCGGGGGCAGTATTGATCGTCGCATTGGTTGCGATCACGATCTTTGCGGCGCTGGCGGCAACCAATATCCGTTCCCTGCTTCGGCATCGCCAGTCGGTCAAAACCGAACGGGACATGGTCCAGGTTCAGTTGATGTGCGATGCAGGATGCGATCGAGCCGCGTCGATGTTCGTCACCGATCCAGGATACACGGGCGAAGTTTGGCTCGATCAACTTAACCCAAGCACCGGACATCGCATGAGGGTGGCTATTCGCGTCCTTCGCAAAGAGGATGTACCTATCGCAAGTGTGCAGGCTTCACTGGAAGGACGCAGCTACTCGCCCGATCGAATCCAACGGACCCGAACTATTGCTTTGGGTGCAATCAAGTAAATTCATCATCCATCCATCTCTCATCCAGGAGTCGAACAAATGTCGCATATTCAGTGCTATCGAAGAGCCTTTACGCTCGTCGAGTTGCTGGTCGTTATCGCGATCATTGGGATCCTCGTAGGATTGCTGTTGCCAGCGGTGCAAGCAGCACGCGAAGCCGCTCGAAGGATGTCCTGTGCCAATAATATCAGCCAACTCGGGCTGGCTATGCACAACTTTGAATTCGCTGCGGAGCTTCTGCCCAGCGGTACAGTCAACGATTCAGGCCCGATACGCAATGAACCGATCGGAAATCATACAAGCTGGACGGTGAAATTGCTCCCCTATCTCGAGCAATATCGTCTGTACCGCTCGATCGACACGAGCAAAGGGGTGTATGA
>CAYXFO010000573.1:0-2714 GCA_964464255.1 uncultured Pirellula sp. | reverse complement strand
AACGAGCATGAGAAGTTCCTCTCGATATTCGACGATGCCAACGTGCTCGACTGTTATCGACGTGCCCAAAGCATTGTGCCTCAGCAAGCGTTAGCGCTGCAGAATAGTCCCTTGATCCAAGCTGCCTCGAAACGAATCGCTGAAAGGATTGCATCGAGGATAGCAGATTCAGGAGATGCGGCTTTCGTGGCGATGGCTTTTGAGTATCTGCTGGCAACCAAGGTTTCGGACAACGAACTGCAAATCGGACTGCAAGCCATGGAGAAGTGGCGAGCTTCGGCCGCAGAGCGGGGCTTGGATCCTGACGAGCATGCGCGGATTGGATTGGTCCGCAGTTTGATCAGCCACAACGATTTTCTGACCGTACGATGAAAGGGGAACATTGATGGAGGCCGAACATCGTGAATGCTGTGCTGGTTCCTTCGGGTCCCGCCGCATGTTTCTTTCCAATTTGCGATGGGGCTGCGCGAGTTTAGCCCTGACATCGCTATTGGCACGGGACCGATTGCTCGTAGCTGGAGACAAGCCTTCGGTTCTTTCGGCCAAGGAGCCCAAGGCGAAGAGCGTGATTTGGCTCTTCATGAACGGTGGCGTTTCGCATATGGAGTCCTTCGATCCGAAACCGAAATTGAGCGAATTCGCTGGCAAGGCCATCGCGGAAACGCCGTTTGCCGATGTGCAGAATCCAGACAAATTGAAACTTGCGCGCGTCACCGTCATCAACGATGCCAATGGCCAACAGCGCAACACGCTTTACCCTTTGCAGGTCGGGTATCGCAAATATGGTGAATCCGGAATCGAAATGAGCGATTGGGTTCCGCACATGGGCAGTTGTGCCGATGATCTAGCCGTGATTCGCTCTATGTGGACGACCGATGACAATCATGGAGCGCAAACGCAATTCCATTCCGGGCGACATATGCTCGACGGCGAGTTCCCAACGCTTGGAGCTTGGGTTCATTACGGTTTGGGCTCCGCCAACGATAATCTTCCTTCGTTCATATCGATTGGAAATCGCGAGTATTGGAACGTCAAAGATGGACACTATCTCGGACCAGAACACGATGCGGTCCCCCTTCGCATTGATCCCAAGAATCCGTTGGACTTCGGGACTCGCACCGAGCCTTGGAATGAAAACGATCAGCGGATCGGATTGGAATTAGTCAATCGTTGGAATCAACTGCGAGGTGAGGAGTATCCGTCCGATGCTGCCTTGGCCGCTCGCATTCGATCCTATGAATTGGCCTTTCGGATGCAGTCGTCGATTCCGGAGGTGTTGAACTTCGATTCCGAAACCGCTGCTATTCATCAGCTTTACGGGATGGATCAACCGGCGACACGCGATTTCGGTATGCAGATGATCGCTGCTCGCCGGTTGGTGGAACGTGGGGTTCGCTTTATCCAAGTGCAACACGGGGCGGGCGGAGCTGGTGCTTGGGATGCTCACGGCGGGCTCAAGAACAATCATGAAAATAATTTCCGCGCAGTCGATAAACCGATCGCTGGATTGCTTCAAGATCTCAAGCAACGGGGATTGCTCGAGTCGACCATCGTCCTTTTTGCCACCGAGTTCGGAAGGACACCTGGAACCCAAGGTTCCGATGGTCGAGACCATCATATCTATGGTTTTTCGGTCTGGATGGCGGGAGGGGGAATCCGCGGCGGGATGGTTCATGGTGCCACCGACGAAATCGGCTTTCATGCAGTCGAGGACCGACATTATGTCACCGATGTCCATGCGACTATTCTCAAACAATTAGGGCTCGATTCCCGCAAACTAGAAGTCCCGGGCCGCAAGCGATTGGACATCGATCATGGTAAACCAATCGATGCGATCATCGCGTAGTTTCTCAATAACCGAAGCCTGCTCGAAAGACCAGGCTCTCTCCGAGGCTGAGATCACCAACTGGATTGTTTACGAAAACCAGTTCGCGATCGAAAGCGTAACCGACCTCGAAAAAGCAGGTTCGGAAACCTTGACGCAGCAAATCGTTCCGGCCGCATTCAAAGCCAACCAAGACCCGGATATCGTTGATATCGATGCGATCGTCTCCGCCATTGATGTCTTCGATCGTCCAAGCGCCCCCGCCGTAATAACCCGTGATGTACCACCAAACGTCTCGTGTACCATGTGTGGTGAGATAATGAGACAGCTTCGGCTCTGGGAAGAATATGTCCCATCGCGTATCGGGATTGGGAACCCACAAGACACCTCCAGCAGGAAGGAGTTTTATTTTATTCCGATCCAAATAGTACACCCCAAGGCGAGCGGTCGAATTGGGAGTCACACGCAGTCGGCCCAGGGCTTTTACCGGGACTCGAATGCTCTCGCTACTGATTGCATCAAAGGCCGAGAACACTCCTACTCTCACTCCGAGTTCAACGCCAAAGGTCTGTGCAGGGTCGGTTTCCCAGGACAAGTCGAGGAAACCGCCGAAGGCATTCCCAGGAAGATCGGCTCCGGGTGTGGACGGTCCATCCCAAAGGGTCTGCGCGTACGATGGGATGATGTAGAGGGGTTGCGTCGAACCGAAAAATCTCGGACAAGCGAACACTAATGACCCTTCGAAATCCATGTTTCCCAAATCCGTCGGACCGGGATCGCTGAAGTTGGTGGTGCCTGGCAAGTAAGTTGTTCGGAATCTCGCACCCTGGCAAAGCCGTATCGTTTGCTGTGCTTGAGTCTGCACCGCTGTAGTCGTACTGGTCCACCA
>CAYXFO010000572.1:0-2718 GCA_964464255.1 uncultured Pirellula sp. | reverse complement strand
CGGCCCATGCGGCGGCGCATCAGCATCGATGGAGTCGCGGCCAGCGGGCGGTGCGTCGAGCCTTTGCTTCGGCTGGGTAGTGGTAATGGTTCGCGAGTGCCATGCCGAGTAGCCCGTGGCGTGGTCAGCCACGGGCATAGCAGCCGAAAT
Source organism: uncultured Pirellula sp. (assembly GCA_964464255.1). Taxonomy (GTDB): domain Bacteria; phylum Planctomycetota; class Planctomycetia; order Pirellulales; family Pirellulaceae; genus JBKCUI01. The sequence continues at coordinate 2,568 of CAYXFO010000572.1, read as the reverse complement.
CAAACTGCCACGAATCTCTCGAGTCACCACGAATCGATCGGAAACGATGGGTGAAGATTCGTGCGATCCGTTGCATGGATGAGACTCGCAGAGCAAAGGTGAAGATTGTCGGGCCTTTGCGACTCGTGCTGCGATGTGGAGGTTCCGAATGGTAGCTATTCTGTCGGCCTTTCAGGCCTTTTTCAGCGCGAGTGTCGAGCAGACCGTGGCTCGTTGAGCCACGGCAGACAATCTGCCAGCCCTTCGGGATTCAGAAGCCGAACTCCTGGGCCGATGATCGTTGGTTGCCATCTACCGGAGCACAACAGGTCCCTTGCGCGTGCCTCGCATCGAGCGACTGTTTGCCTGGATCCGAAAAAACGGGTGGGCAAAAAATGTGGGGCAAAAATAGTTACACAAAAAGGAATGAGGGGAGGTGGATTTGATCGAGATCTTGCATCTTTTTGTCCTTCCATTTTTCTGCCCATCTTTGGTTCCGACGACCGAGTACGACCCGAAGCTTATTGGTTGACTCGAGTCAATACTGAGCGTAGGCTTGAGTTGTTTGGAACTTCCCGGGGAGGGAGAACTGGACGCGGTAAATCGACCCCTACAAGGCAAATGGATCATGGATCGTGACACGCTATTGCGGGCCATTGAACATGGCCCCGTTCGTGTGACGATGAACGACGGGTCTTTCTACGATATCGACAGTCTACGCGATGTCGCCGTGGACAGTATGACTTGCTATCTCATGCGAAGACAAACGGATGGAAGCTATCGGGCGATTTGGCTAGCGCTCGTCTGTATGACTAAGGTCGAGCAACTGCAGATCGCATCCTGAGTTCGAGGTGGCGGCTCATACGTTCAGCGCCATGCTGACTTGAGCTGGTAGACTTCGAGCGAGTGGATCATGGCGACACCGCCGCGTGATTGCAGGAAGATCCGTTTATTCTCGGGCTTGGTGTTGTAGGGCATCGGTACATAGCACAAACCGTCGCTGGCAAAAACTTCGACACCCGTTCGATCGCAGTAGACCACCAGCCGTTGGCGGCCGTCGCGCAGTGGTGCGGCAGCGCGATGGCCAGCGACGCTCAGTTCCTGTTTCGCAGCGTCATATTCCACCATCACATCGCGGATGTTGAACACCACCTGCTGAGCTTCGCCCGGCTCGAATTCCATTCGAAGCTCAAGCAGTTCGGCCGCAATTGCATCGAGTGGATTCTTGTCCCCAGGCTTGAGCGATCTTACTTCGAATGGATGCGAGTTTTCTCGCAGGGTTTGTAGTTCCTTGGCGGGGGCGAACGTCAGTCGAGGGCCATCGTTGGTTTGAGTGAGCGCGAGTTCAAGCGGCAGGCTCATGCTCTGATTGAAAGGCATCCCTTTGGTCTCTGTTTGCCACCAACCGATAAAAATCCGACGGCCATCGGGGACATCGCTAAAGGATTGAGCTGCATAAAATCCGCGACCGCGATGACCCTTGAGTCGTGTTGCATCGGCAGAGAATTTTTTGCCGTCGAACGAGCCGATGGCATAGTCGGTGTTAGCTGCCAACAAGACCCACTTCTTCCGCGTCGGGTCGCCGTCGATAGGAAGCTCAAAGAAGTCAGGGCATTCGAAGAGAAAGTTGCTGCCGGGTGCATCTCCTTCGGTGATGCTCGCGAGGGTCCAATCCTTCAAGTTAGGTGACGTGAAGAAATGGATGGTGTGTTTGCCTTGCCATTCGACGTAGAGAGTCATCACCCATTGCTTGGTCGGTTCATGCCAGATCACTTTCGGATCGCGATTGCCTCCAGTGATTTGTTTGAGGACTGGGTTTCCGGAGTATTTGGTAAAGGTGCGTCCATCGACGCTGTAGGCGATCCCTTGAACCGTCGGATTTCCCGCCGCAGTGTAGATCAGCACCAGCGGTGCTTTGCCTTCTTTACCAAATCCGCTGGTGTTGTTGTGATCGACGACCGCGCTACCGCTGAACATAGGACCCATGTCGTCGGGCAAGAGGACATTGCCAAGTTCTTCCCAATGGACCAGATCGCGACTGACCGCATGGCCCCAGTGCATATTGCCCCAACCCCAGCCATACGGGTTGTGCTGGAAGAACAGATGGTATTCCCCGTTGTAGTAAACGCATCCGTTCGGATCGTTGTTCCAACCTCGCTTGGGAGAGAAATGGAATTGTCCTCGCATCGATTCGCGATAGAGATCATCTTCGTTTCGAAGCGTGTCACTCTGCTGGATGTTCGCGAGTGCCGAAGAGTCCTCGCGCAGTTTGTCGACCCGAAGCATGACCGATTTTCCTTGCCAAGAACTGACATCCATCGGGGCCCACCAATCGGGATCGGCATCGGCAAGTTCGATGTCGTTGCGCACAACACGCTGACCGTTTGCCAGGAGGGTGACTTCTCGTTTCGCAGCCCCGTTTTTGATCGGGATCAAAAGGTAACGGGACTGAATATCGAAGGTCCGTTCCGCATTTTTGAGTAAACCTTTCGGCTTGGTATCGGTTTGGACGATGTGGTCGACGTTGATGTGTCCCCAGCCGCCGGTAGCCTGATCGGTGATTCGAATGGTTGCCTTGCGACCTACAAA